>QZKB01000117.1 GCA_003599415.1 Ignavibacteriales bacterium
TGTTTATAAATTGAATATCGTTATCAAATTAGGTATTTTTGAAAGTCAATTTGGAGATATTATAATGGAATTTAAGGTTAACAGTAAAGCTTTAGAAAAGCTGCTCACAAAGATAATTCCTGCTATTCCTTCCCGTACACCAATGCCTGTTTTGGAGAATTTCCTTTTTGATTTGAAGGATGGCTTGCTGATGATTTATGCTACTGATTTGGAAATAGTTCTGAAGTCATCTATTAATGTTTTTGCGGAAGAAAATTTGAAAGTTGTTATTCCTGCCCGCTTGTTATATGATATAGTAAGATCATTACAGGAAACAACAATTTATTTTGAAATTAACAACCAGGGAAAAATTAATTTAAAAACTGAAAACGGTATTTATACTATTAGTTATTTATTGCCTGAAGAATTTCCTGACGTTCCTTCATTTCCTGAAACAGGTTCTCAGGCGGAAGCAATAGGTGAAATAAATATCAATGGCATTGAATTAAAAAAAGCAATCGACCAGACTGCATTTGCAATGAGTAAAGAAGATATGCGTCCTGCTATGATGGGTACACTGCTTGATTTCCAGGAAGAGGGTGTTCGTTTTGTAGCAACAGACGGACACAGATTAGTTAACTTGCTTAAAAAGAATATTAAAACCGAGAGTCAGGAGCAATACATAATTCCTGAAAGAGCAATTTCTGTTTTGCAAAAAATTCTTGAAGATAAAGATGTTAAAATTTTACTAAGTAAGACCCATATTTCATTTAAAGTGGGTGATATTGAATTTATTACCCGATTGATTGGCCAGAAATATCCAGATTACAACAGTGTTATTCCTTTTGAAAATGAGAGCAGGTTAAAAATTAATGTTGACGAAGTGCACTCGGCAATTAAAAGAATGTTATTATTCTCTCCAACTACATCAAGAAAAGTGAAGTTTACGATTTCAAAAGATAACGTGGAAATTTCTGCCGAGGATCTGGACCAGGGGGCATTTGCAAAGGAAAACGTTAAATGTTCATACAGCGGCGAGGAGATGGAAATAGGATTTAATTCGGCTTATGTAAACGATATGCTCAATCATTTACAAGGTGAAGACGAAATAATATTTAAACTGCATTCACCAACCAAAGCTGTTATTATTGAACCGGTTAATATTGTTAAAGATGAAGAACTTATGATGCTGCTTATGCCTGTTCGCTTGAATAATTAAAATGATATTGCAAGATATAGAACTAAAAAATTTCAGACTGCATTTGGATACGAATCTTCATTTCTCCGATAAAAAAAATTTTATAATGGGCGGAAATGGACAGGGAAAAACAACGATACTTGAAGCTATTTACTATCTGTGCACTTCAAAAAACTTTAGCCTGTACGATCTGGAGACTTTAAATTTCGAAAATTCGTTTTTTCAGATAGGCGGAATATTTAAAAGTGTTACTGAAAATAAAGTTAAAGTTGTTTTTAGCAGAGAGGAAGGAAGAAAAAGCTATTTTGTTAATAATAAACAGGTGAACAGAACCTCAGAAATTATCGGGAAATTCCCCATCGTTATTCTAACTCCGTCAGATCATAACATAACACAGGGAACACCGGGAGACAGAAGAAAATTTTTCGATTCGGTAATTTCGCAGGCAAGCCAGACTTACCTGCAAACATTGCTTGATTATAATAAAACGGCAAGGCAAAGATCCTCTTTATTAAATCAAATAAAAGATACAGGAAACAGGGGATTGCTTGGTCAGCTTGATGCATGGACAGAAAAACTGGTTATTACAGGAACGGAAATTATTAAGAGCAGAATAAAGTTTTTATCAGAGTTTCAGGAATACCTGAATCAATCGTACAGCGATATAATGAAAGAATATGAAGAGCCGTCTGTTGAATATGAATATCTTGGTAAGAAAAATGAAACTGACGACATTGAAGGATCATTCAGGCAAATAATAAATATATCTGTTGATGACGAGATTAGAAGAGGAACAAATCTTTTTGGTCCTCACAGAGATGAATACAAATTTAGGTTGAATAATATAGACCTGAAAAAATACGGCTCGCAGGGTCAGCATAAAACTTTTCAGGTTATGCTAAGATTTGCCGAATACTTCTACCTTAAAGAAAAACTTGGAAACGATCCTGTATTTCTTATGGATGATGTGTTCGGCGAGCTGGATGCTTACAGAGCCGGTAAAATAAGTGAGCACCTTGAAAACCTTGGACAGACATTTATAACAATAACAGACTTTACGAATCTTTCTTATTTGAAAAAATCGGAAAGCGATATAACAATTAAAATAAATAAAGGTGTGGCATCTTATGCCTGATTTCAGAAGTATTGAGGAAATATTTAATACCGATACTGCTTTAACCAATGTGAGAAATTTTATAAAGCAGGCAGACGTGGTTCTGATGTTTCCTAAAATATTTCCGGATATAAAAAAATTTGTTGATGCCGTGAAATTGGAAAAACAGGTTTTGTTTCTCCGCGTTGAAAATTCGGTGTGGCGAAGTGAATTAAAGTTCAGGCAAAAATTAATAATTGAAAGAATTAATAATCACTGCGGGGATAACGTAGTGAAATCAATAAAATTTATTGCTTAATAAGCTAAAGAATGAAGGTGAACAATTGACACAGGTTAAGAATAACAATGAATATACTGCTAAAAGCATAAATGTGCTAAAAGGATTGGAAGCAGTTCGTAAAAGACCAGCAATGTATATTGGTGATGTGGGCTCCAGAGGTTTTCATCACCTTGTTAATGAAGTTGTTGATAATAGTATTGACGAAGCCCTTGGTGGTTTTGCAGATAAAATTACTGTTATAATAAGAAAAGACGAAAGCATTAGCGTTGAAGATAACGGAAGAGGTATTCCGGTTGATATGCATCCTGAAGAAAAACGTTCTGCACTTGAAGTTGTTATGACAGTGCTTCACGCCGGCGGTAAGTTTGATAAGAATTCTTATAAAGTTTCGGGAGGGTTGCACGGCGTTGGCGTTTCTGTAGTAAATGCTCTGTCTGAATGGCTCCAGGTGGAAGTAAAAAGAGACGGAAAAATTTATAAACAGGAATATGAACGCGGCATTCCAAAATATTCTGTTAAAGAAGTTGGTAAAGCAAAAAATAATGAAGGTGGAACGATAGTTACCTTCCTTCCGGATAATAAAATTTTTAAGAATGTAAAATTCAAATTTGATACACTTGCCGAAAGAATGCGGGAACTTGCATATCTGAACAAGAATATTACTATCAGGTTGAAAGATGAAAGAAACGGCGGCGAGGATGAGAGTTATCATTATAAAGGCGGATTGGTAGACTTTGTTAAATACTTAGATGAATCAAGAACACCGCTGCATAAACCGATTTTTATTGAAGGTGAAAAAGAAAATACACCGGTTGAAATTTCATTTCAGTATAATGATGGCTACTCGGAGAACCTCTTTACTTATGTAAATAATATTAATACAACAGAAGGCGGAACTCACCTTGTAGGTTTTAAAACAGCTCTTACAAGAACACTGAATAACTATGCCTATAAAAATAATCTTATTAAGGAAGGAAAGATTACGCTTTCCGGAGATGACTTCAGAGAAGGATTGACAGGAGTAATCTCCGTTAAAGTTGCAGAACCCCAGTTTGAAGGACAGACAAAAACAAAGCTCGGCAACAGTGAAGTAAAATCAATCGTTGAAACTTTGGTTGGTGAAAAACTTGCTGAGTACCTTGAAGTCAATCCTGCTGTTGGTAAAAAGATAATTGAAAAATGTTTAAGAGCAGCAGAGGCAAGAGAAGCAGCGCGCAAAGCAAAAGAACTTGTAAGAAGAAAAAATGCTCTCGATAGCATGCATCTTCCGGGTAAACTTGCAGATTGCTCCATTAACGATCCCGAGCATTGTGAAATTTATATTGTTGAAGGTGACTCTGCAGGCGGCAGCGCAAAGCAGGGACGCGACAGAAGATTCCAGGCGATACTTCCGCTAAGAGGAAAAATTCTGAATGTTGAAAAAGCAAAGCTTAACAAAATTCTTGAGAATAATGAAATCAAAGCGATGATTGCTGCTATTGGTGCAGGCATTGGCACTGAGCTGGATGTTTCTAAAGCAAGGTATGGTAAAGTAATTATTATGACAGATGCTGACGTGGACGGAAGCCACATAAGAACTTTGCTCCTTACTTTCTTTTACAGGCACATGAATGAACTGATTACAAACGGAAGAATTTATATTGCTCAGCCACCTTTATATAAAATTAAAAAGGGAAAAGAAGAGCAGTATGCTTTTGATGATGAAGAAAGAGATAATATACTTAAACGCTTTAAAGGTAACGGCAATAACGAAGTTACAGACGAGTTGGATGAACAGGGAGTACCGAAAGGAGTAGTTGTGTCCCGCTATAAAGGTTTGGGAGAAATGAATCCCGAACAGCTTTGGAGTACAACAATGAATCCGGAAACACGTACAGTGCTTCAGGTAAATTTAGAAAGCGCCGCTGCGGCAGATAAAATTTTTGAAACTCTTATGGGTGACCTTGTAGAACCGCGAAGAGAGTTTATTGAAAAGAACGCAAAGTATGTTAGAAACCTGGATGTGTAATATTCAGAAGATTTAGTCACGCAGATTGCGTGTTTAATATTTACTAAGGAATAAGAAAAGCTTTATGGCAACAATTTTTGAAAAGATAGTACCCGTTTCACTTGAAGAGGAAATGAAATCCTCTTACATCGATTATGCTATGTCTGTAATTGTAGCTCGCGCTATACCCGACGTAAGAGATGGCTTAAAACCGGTTCACCGAAGAGTTTTATATGGAATGTCTGAACTAGGCCTCGTTTACAACAGACCGTATAAAAAATCCGCGAGAATAGTCGGAGAGGTTCTCGGTAAGTATCACCCGCACGGAGACAGCGCAGTTTACGAATCCATGGTTAGAATGGCGCAGGATTTTTCGCTACGCTATCCTCTTGTAGACGGACAGGGAAACTTCGGTTCGGTGGATGGAGATTCTGCAGCGGCAATGCGTTATACGGAAGCACGCCTTAAAAGAATTGCAGACGAAATGCTCCGTGACCTTGATAAAAATACAGTTGATTTTACTGCAAACTTTGATGAGTCTCTGCAGGAACCGCTGGTACTTCCGTCTTACCTGCCGAACCTTTTAATTAATGGCGCCAGCGGTATAGCTGTTGGTATGGCAACAAACATTCCTCCGCATAACATCTCGGAAGTTATAGACGGAATAGTGGCATTAATTAAACATCCCGACATGCCGGTTGAAAAATTAATGAAGCATGTTACTGCTCCTGATTTTCCAACAGGTGGAATTATTTTCGGCTACGATGGAGTTAGAGAAGCTTACCTGACTGGCCGGGGTAGAATTATTGTTAGAGCCAAGGCAAATATAGAAACGCTTAAGAATGACAGAGAAAACATAATCGTTACGGAAATTCCTTACCAGGTTAACAAGGCGAACCTGATTGAAAAAATAGCTGACCTTGTTAGGGAAGGAAAGATAAATGACATATCAAACATAAGAGATGAATCCGACAGGGATGGAATGAGAATAGTTATAGAACTTAAACGTGATGCTCAGCCGGAAGTTGTTCTTAACCAGCTGTTTATGCATACGCAGATGCAGGTTACGTTTGGCGTAATAATGCTTGCGCTTGTTAAAGGCGTTCCGAAAGTTCTTAACTTGAAAGAGGTAATGCAGCACTTTATCACACATAGAATGGAAGTGCTTGTAAGAAGAACAAAATTTGAACTTGATGCTGCAGAGCGCAGGGCTCATATACTTGAAGGATATATAATTGCCCTTGATAATATAGATGAAGTAATTGAGACAATTAAAAAATCAAGAGATGTTGAAACCGCAAAAAATAATTTGATGCGCAAATTCAAACTTTCAGAAATCCAGGCAAAAGCAATACTTGATATGCGCCTGCAAAGACTTACCGGCCTGGAAAGAAAGAAAATTGAAGATGAGTACAAGGAAGTAATAAAACTTATTGAGAAATTAAAAGGCATTCTTCAAAGTGAAGAGAAAAGATATTATATAATTACACAGGAACTTATTGAGCTTAAAGAAAAATACGGCGATGAAAGAAGAACTGATATTATCAGAGACTATAAAGAATTTTCACTTGAAGATGTAATAGCCGAGGAAGATGTTGTTGTAACAATATCTCATACAGGTTACATCAAACGCTTTCCTGTTAGCGGTTACAGAAGACAAGCCCGCGGCGGCAAAGGCGTAACGGGTGCAGGTACAAAAGACGATGACTTTATAGAACATATGTTCATTGCCTCAACGCATAACTATATTCTCTTCTTCACAGACAAAGGAAGATGTTACTGGCTTAAAGTTCATGAAATTCCTGAAGGCGGAAGAGCATCACGTGGCCGCTCAATAGTAAATCTTCTTGAAAAAGAAAAAGATGAGAACATTTCCGCATTTGTTTCTGTTAAGGAATTCCGTGACGACCAGTATCTTGTTATGGCAACCGAACAGGGCACAATAAAGAAAACGGTTCTCTCAGCTTACTCAAATGTTCGCAAAGGCGGAATAATAGCAATTAATCTGAATAAAGGTGACCGGCTGATTGAAGTAAAGAAAACAGAAGGCAATAATGACCTAGTTCTTGGAACAAGAAACGGTATGGCTATCCGCTTTAATGAAAAAGATGTTAGGGATATGGGAAGAACTGCAACCGGCGTACGCGGTGTTAAACTTGGTAAAGGCGATATTGTTATTGGTTTGGTTGTAATTAGTCGTGCATCTACTGTTCTTGTGGTTACAAACAAAGGCTACGGCAAACGTTCCGATGTTGATGATTACAGAATTACTCATCGCGGCGGCAAAGGTGTTATTACTATAAAAGCTAACGATAAAGTTGGTAAAATGATTGCGATAAGAGAAGTGAATGATAATGATGAGCTTGTTATAATTACAAAGAACGGTATGGTAATTCGCCAGAGCGTTAAAGAACTTAGAGTAATGGGAAGAAACACGCAGGGTGTAAGATTAATCCGTCTTAATGAAGACGACTCGATTGCAGATATAGCAAGAGTGGTTTCAGAAGACGAAGATCTTGGAGAAAACGGAAAAGGTCCGGAGAAAACCGGCTCACAAAATGAAACGGCTGATCCGGAAGAAAGTTTAGATTTATAGACAGTAATTCTAAGCAGCGCTAATAAAATAAAATCTGTTAACTAAAAAAAGAATTAAAATGAAAAATACTTCTTCGTTAAATATAGAATCTAAATGCATCCATTCGGGTGTTGGCAAATATGAATTTGGTTCGGTGGTTCCTCCGATCTATCAAACCTCAACTTTTGAATTTGATTCTGCTCAGCATGGGGCGGACCTTTTTGCCGGTAATCAGAAGGGGTATATTTATACGAGAATGACTAACCCGACAGTAGAAGCAATGGAAACATGCATTGCCGAACTTGAAGGAGGCCACAAAGCTCTTGGCTGCGCAAGCGGAATGGCGGCAGTACACCTTGTGTTTGCCGCAATGTTAAATGCAGGCGATCATGTTGTTTGCTCTCAAATTGTGTACGGACCAACAACAACTTTGCTGGCTACAATAATGAATAAGTTTGGAGTGGAAACAACTTTTGTCGATACTTCAGAGCTTGATGCAATAAAAAAAGCAATTAAACCAAACACTAAAATGGTGTATGTTGAAACACCTGCGAACCCAACCCTTGCAATTACTGATCTTGAAGGCGCTGCAAAAATTGCTCATGACGCAGGAGCTAAATTAGTTGTTGACAATACCTTTTTAAGTCCTGTACTGCAAAAACCGTTTGAGTTTGGTGCCGATGTTATACTCCATAGCATGACAAAATTTTTAAATGGACACGCCGACGTTGTTGCCGGAATTGTAGTTGTTAAAGATGAAGAAGCATATAAACACTTTAAGAAAGTACATAACCAGGTTGGCGGTGTTATAGATCCGTTTAACTCATTCCTTGTTCACAGGGGAATAAAAACATTATCCTTAAGAATGCAGAAGCATTGTGAGAGTGCAATGATTGTTGCGGAGCATCTTGAGAAACATCCTTTAATTGAATGGGTAAAGTACCCCGGTCTAAAAAGCCATCCACAATATGAACTTGCAAAAAAACAGCAGAGAGGATTCGGCGGCATTATTTCATTTGAAGTTAAAGGCGGGTATAAAGCCGGCGAGAAGATGATGAACGCTGTTACACTCTGCAAGCTTGCCGTTAGCCTTGGCGGCGTTGAAACCTTAATACAACACCCTGCAAGTATGACTCATCAGTCAATGGGTAAAGAAGCACGTGAAGCAGGCGGAATTTCCGATGGACTTGTAAGGTTGTCTGTTGGTATAGAAAACGTGAAAGATATTATTGCCTGCTTAGATAATGCTTTGGGACAAAATAATCAATAGACAGGCAAATAAATTTTTTATATTTTCTTCCTGCAATTCTTTCTTGTTGTATTGACAAAGGTTAATTTAACTACAAGAAGGTATCTGAATCTTTACCCGGTTAATCAAACAAAATGGAATCATTATGAATTTTAAAAACTGTCTTTACTCTGTTTTGGTTATCATACTTGTTAATAATTTTTTATTTGGACAAGGCAACAGGATTATTCAGAAAGGAAACAGGTTCTACCTTTCGAATAAGGTAATAGTAAAACTAAAAACACTTCCTCCAAACAGTCTGGGTAAAAATGTTTCTTTGCCTAACTCTGTATTAAGCAAAGCGGAAGCTTACAGAATAAAAAGTGTAAGTAAGAATTTCATTTTAAAAAATGATGAGAAGAGTAACTTGAACAGAATTCTTTCCCTGGAATACTCTTCAGATGTTGATCCTGTAATTGTTTCCGCGAAGCTATCCAAACTAAATGATGTTGAGTGGGCGGAACCGCATTACGTTTATCCTGTTAGTTATGTTCCGAATGATCCGTCACTTACTTTGCAATATAATCTTAGTAAGATTCAAGCAGAATCTGCATGGGATATAACCAAAGGAGATACATCCATAATTATCGGGATAGTTGATACAGGCATAGATTGGGATCACCCTGACTTAGCGGCTAATATGTGGGTAAATAAAAATGAAATTCCTGCAAACGGAGTTGATGATGACAAAAATGGTTTTGTTGATGATTACAGAGGCTGGGATTTTGGCGGATTAAATGGAACGCCGGACAATGATCCTATCGAAGATAAACCTGACCACGGAACACATGTGGCGGGAATAGCAAGTGCTGTTACAAACAATGGTATTGGAGTTGCTTCCATTGGTTATAACAGCAAACTGATGGCCGTTAAAACCTCTCAGGACAACTATAGGAACAATACCGGTCAACCATATATTATTTATGGTTATGAAGGCATTGCTTATGCGGCAGATAACGGGGCAAAAGTAATAAACTGCAGCTGGGGCGGGTCAGGTTATTCACAGGCTGCGCAGGACGTAATTGATTATGCTGTTTCCAAAGGAGCATTGGTTGTTGCTGCTGCCGGTAATGAAAGTTCTTCGGGAATGAATACTCCATCCGGCTTAAACGGAGTTATGTCTGTTGCGTCAACAGATCCGAGCGATTATATATCTTCATTTTCTAATTATGATTATTCTGTAGATGTAAGCGCACCCGGTAGTGGTATTTACTCAACATGGATGAATGATACTTATACATATGCAAGCGGTACATCAATGTCTTCACCGCTTGTTGCGGGATTAGCTGCACTTGTGTTCTCAAAATTTCCAACGTATAAACCGCTTCAGGTTGCAGAACAGGTAAGAGTAAACAGCGATAACATTGACGCATTAAATCCTGCTTATGCAAAGATGATTGGCTGGGGCAGAATAAATGCTTATAAAGCTTTAACAAACACTACTTCAAAATCGATAAGAGCGTATAATATTTTTCATACTGATGCAACCGAAGGATCTGATGGTGACGGAATTTATAAGCCGAACGAAAACGTACTTGTAAAAGTTAAATTGAGAAATTACTTAAATCCGTTAAGCAACTTATCCGTTAGTCTTCAGAGTGAAAGCGGCTATGCTACCGTTATAACCAGTCCATATAATATTGGTGCTGTTTCCACGATGGATTCAATTGAACTTTCTTTTATTTTTAATATATCAGGAAGTGTGCCTGAAAATTATATATTGTCTTTCTTTGTGAATGTTAGTGATGGCAGCTATACAGATTTTAATGCCTTTAGTGTAATAGCAGATCCAACGTATCAAAACCAGACTGCGAATGAGATTGACGTTACTATTACAAGCACAGGCAATATTGGATTTAATGATTATCCCGATAATCAGCAGGGAATTGGATTTAGTTATAAGAATCAAACCAATATGTTGTTTGAAGGCGCGCTTATGTACGGCGTAAATTATAAAAAGATAAATGATGTTGCCCGTTCAAGCGATACTGAAGTACAAAGCAGTGACTTTACTCCCGTAAAACGATTTATAATAAATATTCCCGGTTCAATAGCAGACCAGCAAGGCTATGGTGTTTTTAATGATGAAGCTGCAGGCGCCGGTAAAATAGGAATTGAAACTCACCTCAGCACTTACTCATTTGCAGATTACCCGTATGATAAATTTATTATTCTTAATTATAAAATGATTAATAAAAGTGCCGTAGCATATTCTAATTTTTATGCGGGATTGTTTTTTGACTGGGACATGACCGATGGCTCTGACGATGTTGTAAATTATGATGATGTTAATAATATCGGATATGTATATCATAACGGCGGTAGCCCGGATTCATATTTGGGCGCTCATCTGCTTTCGTCTGATGAGTTTGGTTTTTATGCTATTGCAAATGCTGGCGATGCTACAAGTTTTAGCATATTTGACGGCTTTACAGACACTGAGAAGTGGCAGTCAATATCAAGCGGTATTTATAACAAAACAGCCGGACCGGGAGATATTTCTTTCGTTATTTCTTCCGGACCATATAACATTCCTATTGGCGATTCAATTAATGTTGCCTTTGCTCTTGCGGGTGGTGATGATCTGAACGATCTTGTAAATTCAATTCAACTTGCGCAAACAAAATATGACCAGGTAATTACCGATGTTGAAAAGATTAAGGATGAAATAAAACCTAAAGATTTTAACTTAGCTCAGAATTATCCTAACCCGTTTAATCCGGCTACAACTATTAAATACCAGCTGGCAGAAAATGGTTTTGTCTCGCTCAAAATTTATGATATGCTTGGTAACGAGGTTGAAGCGCTTGTAAACAAAGAGCAGGCTTTGGGAACGTATAATTATAAATGGAATTCAAACGGAAGCAGGTTAGCCAGCGGAATCTACCTTTATGTTTTATCTGTAACTACAGAATCCGGCAAAGAAATTAAACTTAGCAACAAATTAATTTTGCTTAAGTAAATACTGCCGGGAAAGATAAGGTTTACCAAGTGCGGTGATTAAGAAATATTAACCACCGCATTTTTGTATTGTTAATTTGAATTGATGAAATTATCTTGTGTAAAAAAATCAGGAGGATTATATAAAAATTTTACCGCATTAATAAATTACGGAAACTAAATGCGGATAATAATATTCTTCCAGCTTCTTTTAATCTCTCAAATATTTTCCCAGACTAACCGTATAGAACTTACCGGAAAAGTATTAAATAATAGTACCAACGAAACCGTAAACAACTGCAATGTTGTAGTTGAAAATACTTCTGAAGGCTCAATTACAGATGTGTCCGGAATTTTTAATCTGCTGCTGCCGGAAGGAAATTATAAAATCAGGTTCAGCCACGTGGGCTTTGAAACACATGAAATTGACATTCTGCTTGAACACAAAACGAATATAGAGATAAAACTAACTCCTGCATTAATCTTAAATGATGAAGTGAACATAATCGGCAAGGTTAAGTATTCCTCAGTTGAAGCGCAGATTCTTACAACGGATGAAATAAAAAAAATGCCTTCGTTTAATAAAGATGTTTTGCAAAGCATTTCAATAATGCCCGGTGTTACTGCCAACAATGAATTGTCAAACAGTTATAATGTACGGGGTGGAAGTTTTAATGAGAACCTTATCTATCTTAACGGTTATGAAATTTACAGGCCGTATTTTCTTAAAAACGGAATGCAGGAAAATCAATCAATTGCTAATCCTGACCTGGTGAAGAATCTTAGTTTTCATAACGGTGGTTTCGATGCTTCTTGCGGAGATAAAATGTCTTCAGCACTTGAAATAAATTATTCTGATGATTTTGATGATAAAGTAAAAGGAATTGCACGCGCAAATCTTTTATATGCGGGACTGGCAGTTCAGAATAAATATAAAAATATAAACTGGGCCATTGCGGCAAGATACACATATCCAACGCTGTTACTAAAAAGTCAGCAGGTAGAAGGCTCGTACAGACCTTCTTACTGGGATGTACAGGCATTGGTTAATTATTCTTTTTCACCAACGGAAAGATTAGAACTGTTGCTTATTTCTGCTTCAAATAAATTTGATCTTACTCCGCAAAACTGGCGCGGGGATTTTTTGTTAGGTCAGTGGGACGTTCGTTCTGTTTCGGGAAATTATAAAGGAAACAAAAATTATTCATTTAATACTAACTTAGTGGGCTTAAAGTATGTGAATATATTAAGTGATGATATCGCTTTGTCTGTAAGCGCATCATCATACTTTATGAAAGAAAAGGAAAAAAATAACCTTGTTGCAGATTATTTTTATTCGCCGGATGGTTACAATCCGGAATCCGACAAAGAATATTTAAAGACTACCTACGAAACGGCAGATAATTTTCTTGATTTGAAAATGTATGAGTTGAAGACAGAACTTAAGTATAGTTTGAATGCTCATAATTTTTCCGGTGGTGCTCAATTTAAGATTACCGACCTGAAAGGAATAATAAATGAAAGTTATTATGAATCGGGAACGCAGGCTTCACAGGTAATTCCAATGATAAATAAATCAGATGAGAATTATAATCTTAATTCCGCCAGCGCTTATTTGCAGGATAAAATTCTTCTTGGGGAAATCTTTCAGATAGTAACCGGAATAAGATTCCTTCATTACTATTACAGTAAAGAAACGTTGGTTAGCCCAAGGGCAGGCATAGTCTGGTTTCCATCACCTGCTCATACAATTAAATTTATGTTCGGATATTATTATCAGCCGCCGTTTTTCCAGGAATTAAAAAATACTAACGGTTCGATAATAAAATCACAAAGAGCGATTCATTATATTCTCGGCTGGGACTATCAATTTAAAGAAACCGTAAAACTGCTTGCGGAAGTATATTACAAAAAACTTGACAACCTTATTCCGTTTAACCTTGATGAAGTTAAAATGGAATACATCACAAATAAAATTACTAATGGGTATGCATACGGAGTTGATATTCAGGTGCAAGGTGAATTTGTTAAAGGTGCACAAAGCTGGGTTGGTTACAGTTACCTTAATACAAGGGAAAAAGTAAACGGTACATACAAGCGAAGACTTTTAGACCAGACTCATACTTTACAATTATTTCTTCAGGACAGATTTCCGAAGCATCCTAATTGGCAGGCACACGTTAGACTGCTTGTGGGAAGCGGATATTTGTTTTATCCAAGAATAATAACAACAGATGCAAACGGGCAGAAGCAGCTCACATATTCATTCGATTACAGGTATGAGTACTCTCCTTACTTTAGAACAGACATGGGTTTGACAACCGAATTAAAAATTGGCGATAATCAGAGTATTACTATTACCGCAGATGTGTTGAATGTATTTGATAAACAGAACAACGCAGGATACACCTGGGTAAAAGCTTTTAAAGATTCCGAAAAAGCTGTACCTATTATGCAGGTAATAAGCGGAAGGTTTTTTAATGTCGGTTTGGAAATGAATTTCTGATCATCACTAAAAAATATGTCTGAATCCGGAATTGGACCGCACAACTTTTTGTTTTACTTAAAACCCTTTGACGTTAAGGTTTTAATTGTGGATATTAAATTTGCTTTAACGCAAAATCTTACATGGGCAACTTGATATTGTCTCGTTTTTTGTGATTGTTTAAAAAGATAAATTAACACCAGGAATTTAACTTTATTCCGCAATTTTGGTTTTAGAGGGTAAAATGAATAAGAAAAAATCCGGCAACCATATTTCCGACTTCTCGGTTAAGTTATATAAAAGCCGTGAACCGGTTGAATCTTTAATGCCGGAGAAAATTGAAGTACAAAATTTTGCAGATGAATTTCTGCAGATTCTTTTTCCGCATTTCGGTAAAAAAGTATTTTATTCACCTGAAGATATTGAAATCGAACTGCTCTCATTAAGGAAAAAATTAATTCACATACTTAAACCGCTTAAGAAGACAATCAAAGGTACTGCCGAAGAGATAGCGGAAATATTCTGCGCAAAATCTGCGGAAATACATGATAGCTTAATTCTTGATGCGAAAGCAATACTGGACGGTGATCCCGCCGCAGAAAATATTGATGAAGTAATAGTCGCTTATCCGGGTTTTTTTGCAATAGCAGTATACAGGATAGCACATGAATTTTACAAACTTGACGTTCCGATTTTTCCGAGGATATTAACGGAGTATGCTCATCAGCAGACTGGCATAGATATTCATCCTGGAGCCACGATAGGTAAATCATTCTTTATTGATCATGGAACAGGTGTTGTAATTGGAGAGACAACAATTATTGGAGAGAATGTTAAAATATACCAGGGAGTAACGCTTGGGGCATTAAGCGTTGAAAAGATCCTTGCAAATACAAAAAGACATCCTACAATTGAAGATAATGTTGTAATTTATTCCGGTGCTACAATACTTGGCGGGCAAACAACAATAGGGCATCACAGTATTATCGGCGGCAATGTTTGGCTGACTGAAACTGTTCCTCCCTATTCGGTTGTTTATAATAAAAGCGAAATTAAAGTACGAAACGCTAAAGATTTTGGTAACGAGCCTATAAATTTTGTCATCTAATTTTTTTTGAAAGGATATCATGAAAGCAAATAATATAATTGAAACAATCGGTAATACTCCGCACGTAAGAATAAATAAACTGTTTAAGAAAAGTGTGGAAGTATGGTATAAACTCGAAAGATCAAATCCCGGCGGAAGCATTAAAGACAGGATTGCACTTTCAATGATTGAAGATGCCGAGCAGAAAGGAATCCTTAATAAAGATTCTGTAATTGTTGAGCCAACTTCAGGCAATACGGGTATTGGCCTTGCTATGGTAGCTGCTGTAAAGGGATATAAAACGATTCTTGTCATGCCCGAATCAATGTCTGTTGAAAGACGAAAGATAATGGCAGCTTATGGGGCAGAGTTTGTGCTGACTCCAAGAGAAAAAGGAGTTAATGGCGCGATTGAAAAAGCAAAAGAAATAGTTGCTCAAAACAAAAATGCCTGGATGCCGCAGCAGTTTGAGAATGAAGCTAATACAAAAATTCACAGAAATACAACAGCCCAGGAAATACTAAAGGATTTTCCAGAAGGACTGGATTATCTTGTTACCGGAGTCGGTACAGGGGGTCATATTACAGGCTGTGCACAAGCATTAAAAAAGGAATGGCCAAAGTTAAAGGTGTTTGCAGTTGAACCAAATTTATCTCCTGTACTTAGCGGTGGAAAACCGGGACCTCATCCTTTACAGGGGCTGGGCGCCGGTTTTATTCCTGCTATAATGAAAACAGATTTGCTTGATGGAGCAATTCAGGTAACAAAAGAAGAAGCTTTTGAATATGCAAAACGCGCAGCAAAAGAGGAAGGAATTCTGGTTGGAATATCTTCAGGTGCGGCACTTGCTGCTGTTGCAAAAAAATTACCGGAAATTCCTGACGGAAGTAAAGTTCTTGCTTTTAATTATGATACAGGTGAGCGTTACCTTTCAATTGAAGGATTGTTTGAGATAGAGAATAAATAAAACAAGGCATCAGGCTTAAGGTTAAATCAATTTATTTCTGGAAAAAATTCCCAGAATTAGATGACTAAAATAAATATCCTATCTGAAGTGATAGCATTATTTTTCAAAACAAAAATTTTTTCTTTATAAACAGTCATATTATGGAGTAACGGCAGTTATTTTTTTATCGTCTTAATCTGTAGAGGCACAACAACAAATTAAAGGAGGATAAAATGAATAACTGTATTCAAAGAAGAGAGCTATGTCTCAAGGCTCTTTGTATTTTGCTTTTAATAGTAAGCTTTCCGGAAAATATTTTTTCATTTCCAGCTCCGGAAAAAAAACGTTTTACAAAATCTGAATACGTAAAACAAATTACTGAGCCAATTGGGGGTAACGGTGTCTATGGAGAGAAAATCAATTATCCAGATCTTGCTATTCAGGCTGGTTTGGAAGGGAATGTTATAGCCAGAATTTTCATCAATACAAATGGTGACGTCGATGCGGTTGATATAGATAAATCTGCAGGCAGTGTTTTTGATGAGCTGGTTGAAAAAGCCGTAATGGACATAAAGTTTAAGCCGGTTGTTCAAAACGGTAACCCAGTTAAGACTCAATTCACGGTTGATTTCCAATTCCATATTAAAGACAACTAAGAAGAGGTACCGGATTAAAATAATACATCCGGTACCACTTCTGGTTTCCATCTGTTATTCAGCTAATCCGGCATAGTATAAAATTATTTGTTCATATGTAAATTATTGAATCTGGACTTTCAATCGGGTAATTTTAGTTCCGGCATTTACAATTCTTTGTTCTGAAAATTTTTTATATAACATTGGCCGGGAGGAAAACAGATGAGGTTTTGGATTCTCTTATTCCTGAGTGCAGAACTTATTGCAAAAAGCGGAATTGATCTTTACAAGATAAATGAAAGTGTTTATGTGCACACAACATATAAACAAATCAATGGCTACGATACACCCTCAAACGGCTTATTAGTAATTTCATCTGAAGGAATTATACTAATTGATACTCCCTGGGATGATGAACAAACTGTGGAGTTAATAGAAGTTGCTAAAAAGAATTTTAACAAAGAAATTGTTCTTGCGATAATTTCTCATGCGCACGAAGACAGGATAGGCGGAATAAATACTCTCCTTGAAAATAAAATTAAAACTATCGGTTATAAATTAACCGCAATAAAGGCGAAAGAACTTGGTTATAAAGAACCAGCCTGTTTCTACCGGGAAGATACTTCTATTGTGGTTGGCAGTACGTTAGTGAATGTTTTTTATCCCGGACCGGCGCATACCGTAGATAATATTGTAATATGGCTGTCGTTAGAAAGAATTTTGTTTGGTGGTTGTATGATCAAATCCTTAATGTCGGAATCGCTTGGTAATGTTTCTGATGCGGATGTAAATGAGTGGCCCAACTCCATCTCTAAATTATTAACAAAATATGACGACGCAGAGATTGTTGTTCCGGGGCATGGTAAATGGGGCGGCAAGAGTCTTATTCATCATACACTATCATTATTAAAACAAAAAAAATAATTAACAGGGATAAAGATGAAGTTGAGATTTTTTTTCTTAACGTTTTTTATTTTGAACTTTATATTTGCGCTCAACACCAAAGGACAATCCGGTTTCGGGATTAATAAAACCTTATCGGATTCTCTTTCCTCTTTTGTTGCTTCTCTTCAGCTTAACAAAGATTTTAATGTTGGAGAAGACGGGATCGAGCAAATTTCACTTGCCGTAATTGATTTGAATAGTGATGAACCAAAATTTGGCGGAGTTAATCCGGATAACTTTATTTATCCTGCTAGCGTTTATAAAATGTATGTTGCTGCACAGGTCCTTGCACAAGTAAGCGAAGGAAAATATTCTCTTTCAACCAAACACATTGTTAAGGAACATAATGCGGTTGATAAGACAAAAGAAATTACTGACGATCCACGCCCGTTAATAAAAGCCGGAGATACTTTAACAATAAATTATCTTCTTGATTTAATGATAACAAGAAGCGATAATTCTGCAGCAAACTGTTTGATAGATATTGCCACACGACCACTCATAAACAAGATGATGGAAGAATATAACTGGCAAGGCAGCGAAGTGACTAGAAAATTCTTAAAAAGAAAAGTTGAAGATGCCGGTTATGATACTGTCAGGTCTACTGTTACCTGTGCCCGCCATGCTGCGGAGTTTATGTACAGGATTTATTCTAACGGGATGATAAATCCATGGGTTAGCCAGCAGTTAAAATGTTTGCTTGGCCGGCAATTGGACAAATCCAAATTGGCTTCGGGGTTGCCTAAAGATGTAATGTTCTACCATAAAACCGGGTGGTTTTCTTACTGGACAAATGATGTTGGGATAATTGACAACGGTAAAATCAAATATATAATCGCATGCTTTCTTCCTTTGGAAGAAGAAGCAGCATTGCCATTAATGAAGAAATTATCCGAAAAAATTTTTAGAATCACAAGCATGTAAAAAGAATCGATTAAATAAATTTCTTAAAAGATCGTATAAAAATTTTTATGTCATAAAGAAAAGAAACCGTTCTGCTATAATCTAATTCTATTCTCATTATTTCTTCATATGTTAACGTTTCTCTAGGCAAGAAGGACCAAGGATGGATAATTCCTGGACGAAAACGAAGGATCTTCTTTTGTTCATCTGTATAATTTTCATATTGATATGGCGATGGAGAAACTGGCCCAACGTAACTCATATCTCCCAATAAAACGTTTATTATATTAGGTAAGTTATCCAAATTAAATTTTCTTATAAATCGACCAATTCTTGTTATTGATGTATTGTTGGTTTTTAAAAACTCAAAACTGCTTTTCTGTTGTTTTAATTTTTCAAGGTACTTTAAATTTTCCTCTGAATTGAACATACGCATAGTTCGAAATTTGAATAATGAAAATAATCTGCCGTTTTTTCCCACTTTTATTGTGCGATATATTACCGGGCCTTTGCTTTCTATCCGTATCAAAACACCTATAATTATTATTATTGGTGAAATCACGATGAGAGATAAAAATGATATTAGAAATTCAAATAATCTTTTAACGAAAAAGTACATATTCTTAAGAAATCCTTTTAAAGGATAAAATAATTAACTTTATCATGAATAATAAAAATAGAACGATAGTTAAAAAAGCTAAAGTTGTTATTAGATAAAGGGAAACGTTGAAAATATAAACAAAGAATTTCGGTGCTTTGGATGGAACTTGTATTTGCCAAAGAATAATAGCCGAAAAATTAAAAAGCGCACTTAGGATGTTTATAACTTTTGGTGTAAAACCTAATAATCCTACTTCTTTCAGAAATTTCAATTTTCTATCTATGTCATTTTCTTTTTGTAAAGACGCATCTTTGTTTTCGTATTTATTCTTAATAATATTTATTTCGTTTTCAAAAATAGAGTCTTGAAAAAAATCACCAATTACAATCAGAGTAAAAGTGAAATCGGTTTCTTTTTTTTCAACAAGTTTCTTTATGCTTAAGAAAGCCTTTGCGTTTCTTTCTTGACTATACCAAGCTCCAATCAGTTCTTCAGATTCAAGAGGTTTATAATCGTTTTTAGTCCATATTGATTCTGGATAGAAACTGAAAGATTTGTTTCTGGTTAGAAGATTATCAATATCTCGCTTTGCTGTCAGTAAATCATTTTGTGAGGAGAGGTAAATGACCCAATAATTTGAGTAAAAATTCGATTCAGATTCTTCCTTGCTGTCTTGGTTCATTTCGATAGAGTGTGTGAAATTTTGAAAACAACCTATCAAATATTATAACAAGTTTCAATAATTAAGTTCGAATTATTCTAAAAAGCCAAGAATATTTTTCGATAATAAACTAAAAAAGATAGTACTTATGGTAGAATTAGCAGCAATAACATTTGTAATTATTATGTGGCGTGTGCTTTGGATAGTGCGCCCGTTAACCGCACCCGTTACAAAAGACAGGGCGGACTGACATACAACATCTAACCCCTTAATTTATCCAGCAGATAATTTAACTGTTCAACCTCGCCGCTCTGCAGCCGGGACATAAAATCATCCATCTCGTTATTTCTTTTATCAATATTGTTTAACAAATCCAGGCCGCTTTGTGTAATGTAGACGTCAACGTTTCTCCTGTTGTTCTTGCATATCTGCCTGTCAACAAGTTGTTTGGTTCTAAGCTTCTCTACAATTCTTGATGCGTCCGACATTTTATCAATCATCCTTTCCTTAAGCAATTTTATTGTAGCCGGTTTTGGATGCTGACCACGAAGTATGCGTAAAATATTAAACTGCTGTA
>QZKB01000051.1 GCA_003599415.1 Ignavibacteriales bacterium
TAATGTATTTGTAACTTCATCTTCTCTTTCTTATGTAATTCCTGCCGGATTAACTGCAGGTGTTCAATATTGCTGGAGAGTAAGAAGCACTAACGGTACGCAGAAATCTAACTGGTCTACTACTGCTTACTTTACTATGGTCGGCAACACTGCCGGAGGCCCGGTTATTCCAACTGCATCCTGGCCTGTTGGCAATCCTACAATTTATACTAATCCGCCAACATTAAACTGGTATCTTGGAGTTGATGCAACCGGTTTATCTTACGAGATTCAATATGTTGTTGCAAGCGATTCCTGGCCCGCAGATAATGTGTTTGTAACTTCATCTTCTCTTTCTTATGAAATACCTGCCGGATTAACTGCAGGTGTTCAATATTGCTGGAGAGTAAGAAGCACAAACGGTACGCAGAAATCAAACTGGTCTACTACTGCTTACTTTACTATGGTTGGTAACACTGCCGGAGGCCCGGTTATTCCAACTGCTTCCTGGCCTGTAGGTAATCCTACAATTTATACTAATCCTCCAACATTAAACTGGTATCTTGGAGCTGACGGAACAGGATTATCTTATGAGATTCAATATGTTGTTGCAAGCGATTCCTGGCCAGCAGATAATGTATTTGTAACTTCATCTTCTCTTTCCTATGTAATTCCTGCCGGATTAACTGCAGGTGTTCAATATTGCTGGAGAGTCAGAAGCACTAACGGTGTTCAGAAATCAAACTGGTCTACTACTGCTTACTTTACTATGGTTGGTAATGTTGTTCCGGTTCAACCTATAGCAGGTAGTCCATTAAATTCCGTAGTAGTAAATTCAGACTCGCCCGAACTGTACTGGTATTTACCTACAGCACCATCTGAACAGAAATATCAGTTAAGCTATTCAAATACATCGGATATGACTGATGCAGTAGTTATCAGTGGAATAAATGCAATGAGTTATAAATTGAATGATCTTGACGGAGGAACATATTACTGGGCAGTTAAATCCCAAAACTCTGATGGAATATTTTCACTGGAATCCAAACAAGGTTCATTCGTGGTTGAATCTACGACTGATATAAAGGATAATACTACTAAAAATGTTATTCCTGATAAATTTAATTTACATCAGAACTTCCCAAATCCTTTCAATCCAACAACAAAAATTGGATTTGATATTGCCAGGGAAGGTAATTATTCGCTGAAGTTGTTTAACGTACTGGGACAAGAGGTTGCTGTTTTAGCAAACAAATATTTTTCACCAGGTACATACGTTATAAATTTCAATGCTCAAAATTTAATATCAGGAATTTATTTCTACCAATTGACCGGTGAAAATGTAAGCTTTATCAAAAAGATGATCTTAGCTAAGTAAACAATTTTTACTCCTTCTGCATTAATTAAAAAAGAAATGCCATCGCAAATTTACGATGGCATTTTTTTTAATAAGCTCCGATAATTTTTCCATCCACAACCGGAGTTACACAGATAAGAGGTTTCTCAGGTAGCTTAAACTTCTGAAATATTTCCTCAAACAATTCGTATTGTCTTCCCTGCTTTTCAAGCTTAGCAAACTTGTTGTACTTCATAAATTCTCCTTTTTTATTTTGAGGAGAATCAAAATGATAAGCAGAATTAAAATCAGGTTTTGCTTTTCGTTTAAGAAAATCTATTTTATCATCATCGCTGCCATCGGCTTCATATGCTTTTGCCTTAAAGCTTTCCACATTTCCATTATTGATGACAAGATAAATATTTACAATTGTTTCATTCATATAAAATTTTTTAATCAGATTAAATTATTTTTACAAACTAATTAAGCGCTCGGTCCAATCATTTTTTCAGGACGTACAACTTCATCAAATTTTTCCGGTGTAAGCAATCCTAATTCAACTGCTGCTTCTTTAAGCGTCTTGTTTTCCTTATGAGCTTTTTTTGCAACCTTGGCTGCATTATCATAGCCAATATGAGGATTAAGTGAAGTAACGAGCATTAAGGAATTTTCAAGATGCTTTTTAATATTATCAAGGTTTGGCTGAATTCCGACAATACAATTATCTGTCAAGCTTTCACAGGCATCAGCCAATAATTTAACAGATTGAAGAACATTGAAAATCATTACAGGCATATTTACGTTCAGTTCAAAATTACCAGTTGCTCCTGCAATATTAATTGTAACATCATTCCCAAAGACCTGCGCACAAACCATAACCATTGCTTCACACTGAGTAGGATTAACCTTACCCGGCATTATTGAACTTCCCGGTTCATTTTCCGGCAACATTATTTCACCAATACCGCATCTTGGACCGGAACCAAGCCAGCGAATGTCATTTGCAATTTTCATTAATGATGCTGCGATTGTTTTTAATACTCCACTGCACTCAACAATTGCATCGTGCCCGGCAAGAGCTTCAAATTTATTCCTTGCAGAATGAAATGGTTTGCCTGTAAGGTTAGCAATTTCTTTTGCTGATCTTTCCGCAAATTCAGGATGAGTATTTAATCCTGTACCAACAGCAGTACCACCAAGAGCCAATTCATATAACCTTGGTAAACAGCAGCTTAATCTTTCCAATCCTATTTTTAACTGCTGAACATAACCGGAGAATTCCTGCCCAAGAGTAAGAGGAGTAGCGTCCATCAAGTGGGTTCTGCCAATCTTTATGATATCATTAAAATCAACCGCTTTTTGTGCAAGCGCATCATAAAGTTTTGTCATCATAGGTATTAACCTGCGATGAATCTCTTCGACAGTGGCAATATTCATTGCAGTAGGAAAAGCATCATTTGTAGATTGTGCTTTATTAACATCGTCATTGGGATGAATTGGTTTTTTACTTCCAAGTATGCCACCTGATATTTCAATAGCACGATTTGAAATTACTTCGTTTGTATTCATATTGGATTGAGTACCGCTGCCTGTTTGCCAAACTACAAGCGGAAAATGGTCATCAAGTTTACCTTCAATAACTTCATCGGCAGCCTGAATAATTAAATCAGCTTTTTCCTTAGTAAGCTTGCCGAGGTCGCAGTTAACAATTGCAGCAGCCTTTTTAACAATTCCCAATGCCCTTATCATTTCTCGTGGAAATCGTTCGCCGCCAATTTTAAAATTCATAAGAGATCTTGCAGTCTGGGCACCGTAGTATTTGTTGGTTGGCACCTGAATCTGACCCATGCTGTCAGTTTCAATTCTGAAATCCATATTTCTCCTCCTTATGTAATTTTGTTTTTGTGCAAATTAAAAATTAAAAAGAAGAAAAGGAAGAGTTAACTTCGTTTCTTACAAAATTCTTTCAGGAGAAGCGGTTACTGGTATTTTACCTACAGTACTTTTGGAGTAATGTCTCAGCTTTAGAATTACCAAGAGACATTGCCTTGTGAAAGTCCTTACAGGAGGCAGATTTATTTTTAAGTTCCAGGTTTGCAAGCCCTCTGTAGTAAAAAGCATCTGCAAGTTTGTTGTTTAATTGAATAGCCTTGGAAAAATCATTGATTGCATTTTTGTAATCTTTCATTTTTGATTTAGTGATGCCCCTCGCCAAATAATTCTCTCCATTCTTTGGAAATCTTTTAATCAGGGAATTAAAATCTGCAATTGCCCCTTTATAATCTCCCATATTTTCTTTAGCTATTCCCTTATTGTAAACTGAATTAAAGTTTGTAGAATCAATCTGGAAAGCTTTATCGTAATCTATAATCGCGCCCTTATAATCTTTCATTGCTGCTTTAACAAATGCCCTGTTATTATAACCGTCCGCATAGTCATAAACTAAATTTATACACTTACTAAAATCATTTAATGCTTCCTTATATTTACCAAGTTTAGTATAGGCTATACCTCTTCCGTCATAAGCAAGAAAGTTCTTTGGTTTAAGTTCAATTACTTTTGAATAGTCCCTAATTGCACCGGAATAGTCATTCAGATTAAATTTTGCAGAAGCTCTGAAGTAATATGCGTCATCGTTAAAAGAATTCAACTTAATGGCTTTGGAATATAGATCAATCGCCATTTTAAAACTTTTCCTGTCAAACGCTTCATTGCCAAGCTTAACATAATCGGTTTTTACCTGGGCATAGCAGGTTGTTACAAATAATAAAATTAAGATGGCAATGCGAGAACTTTT
Organism: Ignavibacteriales bacterium; assembly: GCA_003599415.1. Classification (GTDB taxonomy): domain Bacteria; phylum Bacteroidota; class Ignavibacteria; order Ignavibacteriales; family SURF-24; genus SURF-24. Next base: position 4,113 of record QZKB01000051.1, read on the forward strand.
CATTTTGTTTTCCTTATCAGGAATAAACTATTTCCTACAGATCTTTCACCGGTAATATCGGATGGATTATTCACTACTTCATTATTTATAACCATCGTTGTCGAGCCGCCTCCATCAAGATTTAATCCCTGGTAAATTCCGTTGGATATCATCAGATCTGCAAATTCCAAAAGTGACATTCCTTTACTTGATTTCTGTCTACCATCGACAATTATAAAGAAAAGTTTAGTGCTATCCTGTGAAAGCCCTATTCCTGTTCTTGGATGCCTGTTTTTAGAAAATCTTGGCATTGTATGTTCTGAGGAATCAAGAGAGGCAGTAACATTCTTACCATCCTTCACAAGTCTTCCCCATCCCCCAACGAGTGTTTGAATATTTTCGTAATACGGAAACATTCTGTAAACAAGCTTGACTGTATCACCTTTAGATATCAAATTTTCCAGGTATCGCGTATTTTTCCCGCTGTACGAAAGCACCATTTTATCAGAGTCTAATTTAGTTTTTCCTTCCCGGTTAATTATTCCCGTGTTAACTGCAATTATTGTATCAGCTTTCTTAGAGACGGGGAGCAAAATAGTCTCGAGTAAATTCCACTTAAATTTTTCCGGAGTATATTCACCATGATGTTTATTGTAGATTGTAAACGAATTGCTGTCTGTTCTGCAGTTTATTCTTGAAATCTTTTCTATAACTCCATTTGGAAATATTACCGAGCCGTCAAAAACAAATTGTTCTATAAACGGTTTATTATCGCCTGTTAAACAGAATTGTGAATTTGCATAATCATTAAAAGGAGAATCCGAGAATTTAACGCCTTTAATAAAAACTCCATCTGAAATCATATTGTTAATAAGATCGCCATCGTTTTCAAAGAAGTCGGAATTAATTCCTGCAATAACATTATAACCTGAATCTATCAGCTCTTCAAACATTCTGCTTGTTGTTTCTTTAGAGAATAATGTATTTTCATGTTTGAAAGATTTAAGTAAAATATTATTCTCCTTTAAATCAGCAATTAAAACATTTGCAACCATTGTATCTTTTTCACTAATTATTTTTTTATGAATTATTCCCGGAAGAATTTGGGTAACTATTGTGGTATCTTTGGATTGCCCATTCGTTTGAATAGTCAGCAAGATTAAAAACAGACTTGATAAATAAAAGAAATGTCTTATCATTTTAAACCAATATTGTTATTTCTAATTTCAAATATAGTTATTCCGGTTTCCATTTAAAATCTTGAGGTGAAAAAATGAAAAATGTAGTAGTTCTCGGGGCAGGCATGGTTGGAAGAGCAATCGTTGAGGATTTACTTCCTGATTATCTTGTTAAAGCTGTGGATTTTAATCAGGCAAACCTTGATAAAATAAGACACCATAAAAATCTTCTGACTGAGACTACTGACATCAGTAATGCAATTTCGCTTAGAAAAATCATAAACGATTTTGATCTTGTTGTTTGTGCTGTGCCCGGTTTTATGGGATACAAAACTCTTAGAACTATAATTGAAGGAAAGAAGAACGTAGTAGATATTTCTTTTTTTGATGAGGATTCTCTTTCACTTGATAAACTGGCGAAAGATAAAAAGGTTACTGCAATTGTTGATTGCGGAATTGCTCCCGGTATGATGAACATAATTCTCGGTCATCATTATAAACAAATGGAGATTGATGATTTTGTTTGTTATGTAGGCGGATTACCATTCAAACGTACTATGCCTTTCCAGTATAAAGCTCCTTTCTCACCGACAGATGTAATTGAAATTTACACTCGTCCTGCAAGGTTAGTTGAAAACGGAAAGCAGGTTACAAAACCGGCTATGTCCGATAGTGAGTTTATTGAATTTGATGAAGTAGGAACGCTTGAAGCTTTTAATACCGACGGATTACGAACACTACTGAAGATGAAGAACGTTCAAAATATGAAAGAAAAAACTTTGCGCTATCCCGGTCACATTGATTTGATGAAGGTTTTCAGCGGATCAGGATTTTTCAGCAATAATATATTAAAGGTAGGAGACAATGAAATCAAGCCGGTAGATTTGTCTTCGAAACTATTATTCCCAATGTGGCAGCTTGAAGAAAATGAAGAAGAGTTTACCGCAATGAGAGTTATCCTTAAAGGCAAAGAAAAGAATAAACAGGTTACTTACACCTATAACCTTTTAGACAAGTTTGATAAAAGCACGAACACTTCTTCAATGGCAAGAACAACCGGATACACCTGCACCGCCGTAGTAAGATTATTACTTGAGAATAAATTTAAAACTAAAGGAATTATACCGCCGGAGATTATTGGTCAGGATAAAAAATGTTTTAGTTTTATAATGAATGAATTGCAAAAAAGAAATGTAAACTTCAGGCTCTCAAAATCGTGAACACCCAGACTTTCACTTAAATAGAGGATATAATTTCGTTGATTAAAAATGATGATAAGGATCTTATCTCACCAAGTAAAAAAGAATTTTTATAGAAATAATAATAGGCCGAAAATGTATAAGAAAACTTACTTAAGAATCATCCCGTTATTATTTATTATAATTTTTTCATCTTGCTCATCCGGCAAATACATCCCTGCAGATAATGTTGTTAAGCTTGAAGTTAAATTTGCGGATTCAAGATGGAACGGAGAAGTAATACCACCGGGTGAAGGATGTAAAAGATGCGGTGAATACGGTTCAACTCCTGAGTTGATTATCAGTAACGTTCCTTCTAAAACAAATGCAATAATAATGGAATACTGTGACAGATCGTATCAGCTTATGAATAATGGTGGTCATGGAATAATTGGTTATCGAGTAGAAAAACCATCAAAGGAAATAACCATTCCATCTGTACCGGGACATACATTCGATCTTCCGGAGAATTTCTTTCTTGTGCACGAACATATTAAAGCCGGTATGGATAAAGCAGGCGCTTATCTCCCACCTTGTTCTTGCCGCGGGGGCAACATTTATTCTGTAAATATAAAAGCAGTATACCAAGCAAGTTCAGAAAATGAAACTTCATTACTCCTGGGAGAATATGAATTAATCTTAGGTAAGGATATTTAATAACCCGGGTTGTAATTTTTATTTACAAACGTAATCATATTCAGCAATTTAGAAATATCACCTTTAAAAGAATTTATTATTGTAAATCAATTATTTCATTCGTTTTATCCGACAAATAATGCTCCTCGTTCATTCTGAGCAATAAGACAATTCTATTAAAAGGTTATAATTACTCTAAACATGTATATGCTTCAAACAATGAAATTAATGCTTACCTAAAACAAAGGATAACTTATTTTACCAGCAGCATCTTTTTTGTTGAGACAAACAAACCTGCACGCAATTGATAGAAGTACATTCCACTTGGAAGCTGCGTGCTTTTCTCAAAGGAAGCATTTCCATCATTTGAAGGAAATTCAATCTCATAATTGCCGGGAGATAATTCTTTGTTAATTAAAGTTACCACTTCTCTGCCCAAGACATCATATACTATTAATGTGGTACGTGGAGACGCCATTTATGGCGTCTCTACAACATTTGGGATTGAAAATTTTATTTTTGTTGTTGGATTGAATGGGTTTGGATAATTCTGAAATAATAAAAAATCTTTAGGAACATCTTTCTTTTTAGAAGTTTAATTTAAAAACGTAAGCAATCCCCTTTCTCGCATAATCTGCCGGACGGTTTTATTATTCTTCCCGGCAATAAAGCTCATCCATTTGCGCAAGTAACTTGTATTGAAATCGTAATTGAAGACGTGATTGTTAAATCCGAATACATCATCAGGTTTTGCTGTATCGTATAATTTTATCAGTGAATCAACCTTACTTTCCGTAAAAGCAACGCAATAAGAAATTGTATAACAATCCTGCCCATTATTATTTTCATATTCCGGTTGACTGATTGCATCTTCCAAAGCCTGACCGGTTGTTCTATAAAGCATTCGCTTAGGCCAGTCAAAAGTATCCATAAACCCGCCATTCAACAGTAGTGAATCCCCTGCAACCTGAATAAGAATGCTCATAAAATCGTCCATCGTACCAATGTATTTTGCAGGATGAGTCCAGTCTTGTGGAGGATGATTTGTGTAACCATCCCAACCTGAGCCCGCTTCAATTCCATGATGATGAGCACCAATCTCGTGACCATGTTTCTGCCACTGACGAATCTTATTTAGTTTGACAACATCTGAAATAATCTCATTTCCCCACTGTGGTGTAAATTGAATGTTTAATGGTATTCCAAACGAATCTGCAAGTTGAACCATTTCTACTAACTTTGGAAAGAGGTAAGCATCACCCGGTTCACAATGTACATTTAGAAATGATGCCGGATATTGTGCGGTTAAATCTGAGGTAATAAAAAAAATGCTGCCAACAACAAGAGTATAAATCATTCTGATCATGATGCACTCCTGATTTTCATCTTAAATAATTTCCGATTCAAACAGCAATGCAGGCTAAATCACAATTGTCAATTTATGAAAATTAATTTTCATGTTCATGGTAACCTACAACGACTTTATTACCATTAGAAAATTTATTGCAGTTAAGTCTTAAGTTTTTTTACTCTCTTCTCAATTATTTTTTTAATCTTTTCATATGAAGGAGGAGGACCGGTTCTCACTTCTTTTCCATCCACGAATAAAGCGTCACAAATACCCCATTCACATAATGATTCTTTCTCTGCAGTTGAAATTATTCTAAACTCAACTTTATCATTAAAGCATTGTACCGCACGTTTTGTTCTTTCAAGAATCATATTCTGTGCTAAACACCATCCATTTGTAAATGAAGTCACATTAACTTTCCCTTCAGTCAGTTGAGGTGTCTTCTTTTCTTTTATCCATTTGGGAGGCACTGCATCTTCGACGAATGGTTTCCATAATAATACAGCCATTCCGTTCTTATCAATCTTTTTGTAACCTTTTTTTCTAAACCAGGATGCTTTCATCCAGAAAGGTAAAGAAACTCCCCATGCTGCAATTCCTTTTGCATTTAATAATTTTACATCCTCTTCCGCAGCTTCTAATAATTTAGTACCAATTCCCCTCTTCTGAAAATTACCAATGCCTTGTTTATGTCCGTGCACCCAGATACAACTTATAAAGTATAAATCTTTCCCTTTGGCCATTGAATGTTCAATCGGAAGATACTGAATCATACCACAGGCTTTTTCTTCTTCAACAGCAATTTTAACTCTTAATCCTTTGTCTTTAAATTTATTGAACCATATTTCTTTATGATCCCCTGCTTCATTAATATCATCAGACCAATCTTCAAGACATTTGAAGTATATTGAATAATACTTTTCGTTAAGATCAATTATTTCCATAATTGTCTCCAGATTTTATTTAAAGATAAATCCTATTTAGCCTTTTATAATGAAGAGAAATAAAAAACTTGCTGTAATTTAATAAATAAAACAATGGAGTGCTTCCAGAGGGCAAAATGCTATTACACTAAATATCTAATCGAGATCAATTACTATAGTATTTATTTAATCTGCCTGCTTTGTAAGCAAGCATAAGTATTGATTCAATCTTCTTTATCTAATATCAATTTATTTTTTGAGCATTTTTTGTTCAAGGTTTATTATTTGTTCTTTAATTTTTTTAATATCGTTTTTCAGTTCTTCGTTTTCGTCCTGAATTAAGTTTTCAATCTTATTAACACCTTCACTACTTACGCGGAGCTGAACCTCGCTCATTGTATTAACAACAATGGCAATAAAAATATTAAGCGTTGTATACGAAGCCAGAAGGATGAAAACAATAAAATATATATAAGCAAGAGGGTATTTTATCATTATTGTTCTGGAAATCTCCGCCCATCCTTCCAGAGTCATAATCTGGAATAGAGAGAACATTGAAGCTCCAAGGCTGCCGAACCATTCCGGGAATTCTGCACTGAATAGCTTGGTACCAATAACCGCGAACACATAAAAGACGAGTGCGAGCAGAACGAAAATCCAACCAAGACTCGGCAGTGAGTGAAACAGCGACTCTACGATAAAACGAAGTTTTGGTAAGTTTTTAAGAAGCCTAAGAGAACGAAAAATCCTTAATGACCTTAGTATCGCAAGGGATCCTGATGTAGGAAGTAACGCAATAATAACTATGGAAAAATCAAATACATTCCATCCGCTCTTAAAGAAGGACGACCCATAGGCATATAACTTAAGCGAAATTTCAATAACAAAAATAAATAGAATTATTTTGTCGAAAAGAAGGAGAGTATTACCAATTGATAACATTATATTTTCTGAGGTCTCAAAACCAATTGAGATTGAATTCAGAATAATAAGAATAACTATAAAATTCTGTACAAACCTGGTTTCAACAAACTGCTTTACTTTTTCCCGGCTCATATTTCAGTCTCATTATTGCTTTTTCGTTTTAAATAACGAATAAATTATTGACGCAGATATAATGCCTACAATTATAAGCAGTGACCAGGTAATAGGGAATTTTCCACCGAATGCTTCATTCAGCCAGGACATCTTCAATCCGACAAATACCAAGACAAGACCGAGACCATATTTCAGATACTTGAATTTATTAACAACACCTGCAAGCATAAAATACATTGCACGCAAACCAAGTATCGCAAAAATATTTGATGTAAAAACAATAAGTGGTTCTTTCGTTATGGCAAAAATGGCCGGCACGGAATCAACTGCAAATATTACATCAGAAACTTCAATAAAAAGTAATGTTATGAATAAAGGTGTAGCATATAACAACCCCTCTTTCCTTATAAAAAACTTTTGTCCTTCTATTATGGGTGTTACCTTAAAGAATTTTTTAAATAGTTTTATAACCGGGTTCTTTTCCGGGTCAATCGGTTTCTCAGGTGCAAAAAGGATTTTAAACCCTGTCAGTATTAAAAACACACCGAATATTATCACTATAAACTGGTATTGAAGCAGTATGGAACCAAGAGCAATAAAAATTATTCTAAAAATCAGGGCACCGATTATTCCGAAAAAAAGTACGCGGTGCTGGTACTTCGCAGGTATAGCGAAAAAAGAAAAGACAACTACAAATACAAATATGTTGTCAACAGCAAGAGATTTCTCAATTATATATCCGGTAAGAAACTCAAGAGCCGACTGCTTTGCCGCAAGATCCGGATTGAAACCAGGAATTGCAAGCAATACTGAATCCTCTGCAAATTTCCATTGGGCATATTTATAAAATACTAAATTGAAAATAAGGGCTAATGATATCCAAATTATGCTCCATGTTAAAGATTCTTTAAAGCTTACTTCATGCGCTTCTCTGTGGAAGATACCTAAATCTAGCGCTAACAATGCCAGGACAAAAATTGTAAAGCCCACATAAAATCCCCAATAATCGCTGAATGGAAAGAGTATTATTGATTCCATAAATTATTCCTGATATTTGGATAAAATTTTTTTCTTTTTTTTTGTCATTACCTTAATATTATCAACTGCTTAATTGTTTAAAACTGAGATATAATCCGGGGAATAAAATAAGATTTTCCTATCGAAAAATGTACTGAAATTTAGATCCTGACGGATAAAACCAACTGATAACTTACAAGGCACAGAAATTTCAACAGTTGCACAAATAACAAAACAGAGTCACTCTGAGTTCACAAAATTGGCAGACGCATAAAGAATTTGTTTAAGAAGTGTTATCTGAATATTGACATTTTCAAATCATTTTCAGAATAGAAAAATATTGAAGAGTTAACAGCCCGGAACTTACGTTTTTTGAAAGCCCTGGTAGTTCCTACTTCGACAGGATTGAAAAGAGGTTGCAGGTTATGTCCCGGAAATTTCCTTTCGGATTTCTAATATACGTTTAACATGATGTTCAATATGATTGGCCTGCATCTGAATTACGAACCCTACCGGTATTATTTCAATTTTTCCGTTAGTATCCCTAAACCTGATTGACTTGTTCCATCCATCAGGGGTGTATTCTAATAATTGTACTATATGATCTCTATTTGCTTTTAGGAGAGCTAACGATATATCAGCAGAGCGCTTTTCATAATTCCATCGTTTTGCCCATTCTGTCTGCGGTAAAGCCGCATACCATTGAAGAGTAAATTCATCCTGTTCATTACCAAATGCTTGCTTGATGCCGATTTTCCACAGATCATCTCCATCAGCTAGATGATGTATAATCTGCCGAATAGTCCAACCTCCGTTTGAGGGAGCATAATCAAGTACATTGTCGCTTAGACCAGCTAAAGCATTTTCAAGAATACTTAATCCTTGTTTGAACAACTCGATGACTTTATCCTGATTTTCCGGTACTACCATGTTAAACATCCATTTTAAATTATATATACATTGTTACCAACAATAGATGCCCGATTACAAAAATGCAGTTTAAATTTACAAATTAATAATTTAGTAATTGCTTTGGTTTCACTCTCCCAAACCAGATTAGCTTGCCTGCCGATTTTATAATCAATTTATTAAAATTTTTAACTTCATTTAAGTTTATCAACACTTACTTTATATCTCATCCCGGCTTTTATATCAATGTAATCTTCAAAAAAAATTTCTTTTAGAATCATTTGGGCATTTTCTCCAGTACAATGACATGGTCCTATGTACTTAGTAATTTTCCTCAATTCACCTGCAATGATTTTTACCTGGTCTGGATTAGTGGATACAAGATGAAAGCCGCCCAGAACAAAATATACTTCCTGTTTCATCAATTCCTTTGCGTACTTTACAATTTGCAAAATTCCGGGATGAGCACAGCCGGTTATAATTATTAGACCTTTTGAAGTGGGAATTATTAATGCTTGTTCATAAAATAGTTCTTCGATTACTCCTGTTGAAAAATACAAATCAGCAATTGGATAAGATTTTCTTTCTCTAACAATTTCCGAAACAAATGGTTTGTATTTTTCAAGTAAGCTTTGCCAGTCGCTGTCTGCTCTTTCTCCGGCTGGCTCATTTATCAACTTGGGATAGGAATATGGCATAAATAATTTTGGCTGATTACAACTTTTAAGCACATAGTACAATCCACCCAAATGATCATCATGTATATGAGAAACAAAAACATGTTTAATGTCTGAGAGCTTTACATCCATTGCCCGAACATTTGCTAAAAATTTTTCTGAAATCCGTCCGGCATCAAATAATAGAGATTGACCTTTTGATTCTACCAAACATGAAAATCCATGATCAGCAACTATTGAATCGTCACACGATTCATTATTGTATAGGATCGTTAAAACTGCATCATCATTGTATTCAATCTTATGTTTAGAATTATCGTAGATTGAAATTAAAGAATCAGAAGACTTCTGTTTCAGTTTTTCGAGAATACTTGTGCTTACCCAATACAAATCACCTTTCGAGGCGTAAAATAAATATTTGCCGTCGTATGAAATAGCAGGTATCACAGCAGGTTGTTCATTAAGAATTTCGCTTAGTGAAATTGCATCACCCCACAAACCATTAGTTCCTCTGAAACTTACATATAATTTCTTATTGTCATCGAAAATAATATAGCTTTCGTCTGGGGCAATTGTTGGATGAAAAATCGAAATGTTGTCTTTCTGAGAATTTGCTAATTTTATCTCTTGCTTTACCGGACTGACATAACCGGTATCGGTGAGCCTTGTCATTACAATATGCGCTGGTAACGGAAATTCAACACCGAAATAAATATTCCCGTTTTTTGCAGAAGTAACATACATACCCTCCCACATTCTTTGTGGCGCTGACCAATCAGTTGAAGTTTTTTCGGTTAGCCAGATACCATAAGGTTGCGGTGGCCGTGAACATCCGAAGAAAATCCGTTTGTTATCAAATGTCACGTGAGCTTCATGACCTTGATATTTTTCATTGAATAAGGCGGGTTCCGGGTTAGTCCAACCATCTTTCTGAAAACGACAAACCATGATCGTCATTCCGCGATTAAAATAAAATTCTCTTCCGTCGGGTGAAAAGGAAGCGCAAAATTCATTATTGCCTTCAGTTGAAATAATTCCCTGTGCAAATATTTCCGGCGTCATTTCCGGTGGTTTCTGTCCAAGGTAGGGACTGGTAAGTTTCTGAAAATTATCTTGCTGAGCATTAGTAATTAAAGCGGCCATAAGCAGTAAGCAAATAATAGATAATAATTTTTTCATTTTGAATTTTCCTATCATTTTTCTCTATTTGTTATTCCTTAATTGCAATCATTTGTACTTCAGTTTGTTTTTCAGGGTGCATAATGTTTTTCAAATAACAGGCACCTCAAAACAAGAATGCCGATAAAAAGAAAAACATCAATAACTTTTCAACCGTCTTTTCTATTCGATTACACAAACCGTTTGCAACACCAACCGCGCAGAATTTTTACATGGATTTAGTTTATAGGTAAACTGCCGGACAGAAATGTTTTTATTTAAAGCTAAACTTAAGAAAGAAAAATGTTACCGGCATTACGACATCCGGTCGATTTGCCGGACAGCTACAACGAATCTATGGCGATTTCATAGTTTTAATGAAAGATGTTTTGAACAATAAAAATCTATACTGGGTTTAAAATTAAACTCAGTAACAAGCTGAAATAATATTCTTTAATAATGTACCAGTAAAATTATCACGCAACCATTCTGTATCGGTGATATACGGCCAGGCAGTTACAACAACAACAAGGTTCTTTGATGGAACAACTATTATTTCCTGTCCGCCATGTCCGGCAGCATCATAAGCCTTCAGATCTTTAAGAATCCAAAATAAATATCCGTAAGCCCAATAAGTCTCGGAATACTGTGCCTTTGTAGCTTCAGCTATCCATAAGCTGTCAACTATTTGTTGTCCATTCCATTTTCCATTTTGCAGCAGCATTTGTCCAAACTTAGCCATATCCCTGGGTTTTAAATATAAATTTGTTCCTCCAAAACTTACACCATCTTTAGAAGTTTCCCATTTCCAATCGGTTATTCCCAATGGTACAAATAAAAATTCATTTGCGAATTCACCCAGGGATTTTCCAAATTTTCTTTGTATTGCATAAGAAATCAAAGTAGGGTTATCATCACTATAAAAGAATATATTCCCGGGCGGTCCGTTTAACGGTGACGAAAGAATATAGTCTACTATATTATCACTGAAATAAAAATCGTAATTGTGGTCCTCATCTGTATAATATAGCCCGGTTTGCATTGTGAGAGCATTTTTAATAGTTATCTCTTTTTTATCCGGATACTTTGTGAAATATTCCGGGAATATATCGCTGAACTTTTGTGAAGTTGATTCAAGATATTTGTTTTGTAATGCAATCCCCGTACAAATTGATGTGAATGATTTTGCTGCGGATTTTATATTTTGAATTTTATAAATATCATTTGGATCATGAGGATACGATTCTGCGATTATTTCTCCGTTTCGAACAATAATAACACTTCTTATTAATTTAAATCTGTCTTCTTTGTAAACAATATTAAAAACGTTTTCCAATTGTTCTCTGTTAACATTTTCCTTTTCCGGTGTTGATAATAGCCAACCGTCATTTATTTGTTTAGGTGCAAAACCTTGGTATTCAAGTTTAAAGGGCTCATCTTCCATACAGGGAAAAAACAAGAAACTAAAAACAAATAAAAAAACATTTGTCAATTGTCTTATATTCATAACCATATCCCAATCCCAAATTTTATGAAAAATTCTTTTAACGGTTTTCCGCTGTCAGCTTGTAGTCTGGAATAATAGAAGGAAAACATCAAGGATAAATGATCATCGTTGAATATCGGCGTACGGTATTCTACAGAGACTTTAGCCTGAAAAGCATTATTAACAAAACCAAAATGATAATTACTGTTCATTTTATTTATAATGTTAGAAAAAGTCCAATGCTCATTTGCATAGAGCCGGTTGTAATCCGGGCGTGTATAAATACCAAGTAGAGCCAGATCCAGGTGCATTAACAGATAATTATTTTCATCTAATGAAATATTAACAGTATTACTTGGTCCAAGCGAAAGATAATTGCCCCAGTATGCGTGAGCCTCATCCCAGTTTTCATATTCAGATAGTGAAGATGCAAATCCGGTTTTGAGTCCTAAATAGTAATCAATATACTCATTTTCAAAAATTTTAAAGTTGTATAAATAACTTAGTAATAATTGAACATTGAAAGATAAAGCTTCATTCTCAATTTTCGTTTTATACCTTCCAAAACCAATTATAAATTCAAAACACCGATAAACATCGTTCCTGAATTCGAATTGATAAGATAAAAAATGTGATAATCCTTTGTGTGTTTTTGGTATTAGATTTTCTTCTTTGATTTGACCAGCACCCAAAGAATATCCTATATAATGAGTGGATTCGGACTTCAAATAAATTTGTCCGAATAATGAAATGTTTGAAGATAAAAATATCATTAACACTAATAAAAATGCTTTCATAATTATTCATCAAATATTTACTAATAGCTTTGCGCTTAATGCGCCGTGCAGAACAACAATGCGAACTTTGTCAACGCAACTAGTTTTATAAATCTATTTTATTAACTAATCCTACTTTGAACAACAAACTTTTTCTCAAAAGCTAAACCTTAATGCGACTCAATTAGACCGTATCGAATCCACATAGGCGGTGCCGTCACTGTTCTGGCAACGGTTAATAAAAGTTTTTAAATGCGTTTTATTTTTAACATCCTTCCGATGTCTCAGCATTAATCATTTCATTTGTTCAAACCTGTTGCCATTTTATATGCCATTGCAGCATCAGGAAAAGGTTTTAATGTATCTAATAAAATATTATAAGTTCCTTTTCCGGAAAGTTCATCCGCAACTTTTTTAATCAAAGCTAAGGTAGCTTTCATCAAACCTGAACCAAGACTTAAACGTGCAACGCCTAAATCCTGCAGTTCAATTACAGATAGTGGTAATCCTGCACCAATTGTTGGATTTACAAGAATATTAATTGGGGCATTTATTTCCTTAACCAAGGTTGAAATAGTTTCTTTTTCCGATACAGGTTGAACAAATATGCAGTCGGCCCCGGCTTCCCGGTATTTATTTCCGCGCTTAATTGATTCATATAATTTTTCTTGTTGTGATCCTGACGAAGTATAAAATGAATCTGTTCTTGCATTTATTACTAAATGAAAGCCCAGTGAATCTGATAAAGCTCGAATGGCTGATATTCTTTCACAAAATTCCGTCTCATCAATTAATACTGGATTTAATTCAATACTATCTTCAATGTTTATTCCGACAATTCCTGTTGCGATTATTTTTTTAACGGAATCAATTATTTCATTTATATTATTTCCATACCCGGCTTCTATATCCACAGTTACCGGAACTTGTACTGCATTTACGATTCCCTTTATCACTTCTATCATTTCTGATAATTGTATTACCTGGCAATCGGGATATCCTAAAGAGGCTGCTATTCCCATACTTGTTGTAGCGATTACTTTAAAGCCGCTTGCTTCTATTAATTTAGAGCTTCCGGTATCCCACGAGTTTAAGAGAACCAGAATTTCTTTGTCATGATGATACTTCAGAAACAGTTCAGCTTTTTCTCTTTGAATTCCTGAAACCATAATATGGTCCTTTCTAAATTCTTATTAAAATACTTCTCTCTTCTCATTGACTTTGATTCAAAACTTATAATGATTGCATTTCAGCTATCGGTACTTAATTACAATGCTACAATTGCAAACTTATCTTTTATTTTAAAATCAATAAACTATCCGCGGCAGACCGAACGCAAACGTAAACTTAAAAACCACAAACAGCTCAAGCCGTCTCGTCAGTGGATCTTGAGCAATTGATTATGTTGTCTTAAAAACTCTTTTTCTTTTTCTGATCATCAAAAATATTATGAAAGAAATTATTATACTGCCAATCATATAATATGTAATCCATCGCAATCTTGAAAATCCCAATTCGGATTTTAATATTTCTTCAATGGCAGATACTGTTTGCCATATTGAATCGAAATTCTTTCTACCATATACAAGACCATTTATATTAGTAAGAATTAAATAACCTTTCTTAGTGCTTCTATCAAAACTCCAGAGACTTTGGTATCCTATTGTAGAACCACCATGACCAAATATATCTTCATCATATTGAATAATTCCTAAACCGTAACCGTCGTAAGGACAGTTATCTATCAAATGGAATAAATTTTTCCCGGGAGTATGTTTAGTGTACATCAATTCGATAGATTCGCGTCTTAACAAAGTAATTCCATTATAACTACCTTCATTCATATGTGCAATCATAAATTTAGCCATATCATCTGCTGTAGTGTACATTCCCGCCATGAAAGGTAATTTAATATTTTGTTTTCCATTACGTGTGTACGCAACAAAAAGAGATGACGAAGAGTCAGTTTCGACGAAACGGGAATCATTCATACCTAATGGTTTAAAAATATTTTCCGTAATATATTCTGCATATGTCTGCCCGGTAATTTTCTCTAATAAATAACCAAGTATAAAAAATCCGGAATTAGAATATATATAATTGGTACCCGGTTTAAATTTCCAGACACTTTCATTATAATTTACACCACCAGTATCCAATGAAGCTTTTATAAACTCTTCTTTATTCCAGTTTTTTATTCTGCGAAGCCACGCACTGTCTTTTTTAATAAGGTCAATATCCTTTGTATCCCAATCAAATTGATGTTGAAACATTTCAAGCCCTGATCTATGTGAAAGAAGCATTTTAATAGTGATTGGAATATCAGGAAATCTAGGATGTCTTAAAATAAAAGGAAGATATTTATTAACATCGTCATCTATGTTGATCAACCTTTTTTCATGCAATTGCAGATATGCAGTAGCAGTTAATACTTTTTCTATTGAACCGACTTTGTATAAAACTTTTCCGTGATTATCATTATCGTAGAATTTTGACCAGGTTGTATTTTCCCCAGTTACGACAACTATTTGCATTGAAGGCAAATTACCGTCTTTAATAAGCCTTATTATTTTACTATCAATATTTGAGAATATTGAATCACCCGAAACATTGCCGCTAGTAATTGTGGAGGCAATCATTTTGCTGGTGCATAAGAGAAATAACAGGCCTGCAATAAGTCTTATGTTTATTTTCAATATTAACATCTCATCCCTACTGCAATAAAATATTTAAAACTGATTCGGTTTAGCTGCTACCCGGAACAGTCCCGAAGGAGTCCCATTGGAAAAAATTCAGTCAGGTGGAAAAGCTGGTTAGGCATTTTCCTATTTGAGCAGAATTAATTTCCTTGTGTTTACAAAATTCGCTGCTTGTATTCTGTAATAATAAATTCCACTTGAAAGATTGCTGCCATCAAACTTCACTTCATAATTCCCTGCTGCTTGTTCTTCATTCACTAGTATTGAAACTTCATTCCCAAGAATATCATAAATCTTCAACATTACCTTACTGCTTACCGGTAACTGCCAGCTGATTACTGTTACGGGATTAAAAGGATTAGGATAATTCTGTGCTAATGCAAATTCTGTTGGAATTAACTTTACATCAACTTCCACTTCATCGCTATACTTAAAGCTGCCGTCAGTATCAATCTGCTTAAGACGATAAGTCAATCGAGTAAGAGTAAGATAATGATTAAGATCATCAATGAATGAATATTCCTTTGGTGAATTGGAATTACCGGCACCTTCCACAAAACCAACTTTCTCCCATTCAACGTTTCTGATTTCTGAATTCTGGCTTCTGACTTCTGATTTCCGGCTTCTTTCAATTTCAAACCCGTAGTTCTCCACCTCCGTTTCCGTCTTCCACTTCAGTGTTACTTTATTGTCTTCTGCTGATGCAGTAAAAGAAGAAAGCTCAACCGGTAGAGCTGATTCATCCTCTATAAGTACAAATTGACTGAATTGAGCAATGTTATTATATGTAACTACACCGGTTGATGAGTTTGCACTTGCAGCGCCTCCAACCAATGACCATTCTCCATCACTGTTTGAATCTCTTCTGTATAGTTTAACTCCACCAGGATATGCATCATCGCGTGAATCTAAAACTCCGGCA
>QZKB01000120.1 GCA_003599415.1 Ignavibacteriales bacterium
CTTGATGATCGTTCTGCTATTGAAACAAATCTGCTCACTTCAATTTCGTATGAAGAGCTAAACGAAGACAGTGAAAAAAATATAATAGTCGGAATTGCCAGAAGATATTTTAATCAATCAAAAATGACAGTCTGGGAAATTGATTATGGAATTGATTTTCCATTCGAGGATACTATTTTACCCTCAGCATTGGAATGCTTAAAAAGTAAAATCATTTAAGAATTGGGGAAACGTTTAATATTGATTTGTTAACATACCGATTTTTAAATTGATGGTATGCTTTACTAAATATAAAATATACTTGACATAATGTAAAGAATACTTTACATTTGAGTCATCAAATTTACAAAGGAGAATGATTCAAATGAAAAACCCACTTAAAAATTTTACATTCCCATACACTACATTTGTTCTAACATTTTCAGCATTGATGATTTTTCTGCCTGTCTTTCTTTCGCCGGTTCTTGAAAAATTTCTTTTTACAAATCCGGGAGTATTTAGATTTTTTCTATTGATCCCTTCGCTTCTTGCAACTCTTGGTTTTATTTATTGCACACTTGGCTACCATGTTAAAATAACTAAAGGAGACGAACTTAAATTCAGAATTCACCTGGAAGCGTTGCATGTTGCATTTACATCAAATTTAATTACTCTATTCATCTTGATTTTCTTGTTTCTGAATTTCTATCCCAAAATGTTGAATTGGATACTAGCAATAATATCAGTCGTGGCAATTATAGTTTATGTAGTAGCTGCTGAATTAATAAAAGAAAAATACCAATGAAAAATAGACTGAATGTTTTTAGAGCTGAGAAAAGAATATCCCAGGATGATTTGGCAAAACAGTTAAATGTATCCCGGCAAACAATAAATGCAATTGAAAGAGAGAAGTATGACCCGAGTTTGCCACTTGCACTTAAAATAGCTAAAATGTTTAACGTAAAGGTAGAGGATATCTTTTTTCTTGACGAGGACAAATAAGAAAATTCCGGTGCAAATTAAATTCTTATTCTTCACTCAGATTTTTAAGGTCTTTATTTGCATAAATGCGGCAAGTAATAATCTGAATTCTTTATCTAATTATTATCCTTTGATAAGCTGATAACAGAAGATAAGTCTATTTTGTTTTTGGATTCCGAATGAGTTAAAAAGTCCTCGACAACCCGGTCAATAAAAAGTATACCATCGAGATGATCTATCTCATGTTGCAAACATCTTGCAAGGTTTCCGCTTCTTTCAATTATATTAATTTTACCGGTTCTATCCTGGTATTTTACTTTTACAAAATCGTAGCGCTTCACTTGTCCAAAATAACCCGGGTAAGACAGGCAACCTTCATTATCTGTTTGCTCTCCACTAGCTTCAACAATCTCAGGATTTACAAGCTCGAAGTATTCATCCTCATAATCAATAACTACTATTCTTTTTAAAATGCCAACCTGGTTTGCAGCAAGTGCGGCTCCATCATCCCGGCTATATAAAGTGTCAACCATTGAATCAATTAATGTTCCTAATTTTTTATGGAACACAGTAACGGGTTTGGCAGTCTGTCTGAGTGCCGGATCACCAAACAAAATTATTTTCATTTTTTTACTATTCAAAAAGCTTTTCTCTATGACAACATGTTAGACAGAATATTCGTTTAAACATTCCTCCAATAGTGAGAGCATTTCACTATTAGAAAATGGTTTGGAAATATAATGTGTACATCCTTCACTTAATATTTTTTCTTTGTCTCCAATCATTGCATATGCTGTTACAGCAATTATCGGAGTATTTTCATAACCTTTTAATTTTTTAATTTCATGAGTGGTTTCCAATCCATTTATGCCACCTGTTAGATTTATGTCCATAAGTATAGCTTCATATTTTTTCTTCTTTACAAGTTCGATTGCTGTTTCACCGTCTAAAGCATAATCAACGGAATAGAGATTTCCTACCATACTATCAACTACCTTCTGGCTGATCTGATCATCTTCAACATATAAAACTGTTGGTTTTCCTTTCATCTTTCTTTCAATAAATCTGTTATTGGCAATATATCTATCCGCAGTATGTTCTTTAATCAACGAAGCTGTTTTAATAAGAGGGAATGTAATTTTAAATTTTGTTCCTAAACCAATTTCACTTTCAACAGATACAGTACCATTCATCTGCTCAACGTACTTTTTAACAAGAGTGAGACCCAGCCCGGTACCTTCAAACTTTCTGCTTAGTCCTTCACTAACCTGCCTGAATGGATCAAATATAATTTTAAGATTTTCCGGTGATATACCAATACCCGTGTCAGCAATGGTAATTTCTGCAGTTGGCGTTTTCCTGTCGTTAATTTTTTCAATCTGAACCAGTATGTTACCTTTCTGGGTATATTTAACCGCATTGTTCATCAGATTATTTATTATGGAGTTTAAAAGCGATTTATCAAGTTTGCTGTATAACAATTCCTGCGAAAAACGTATTTCCAATTTAATATTCTTTTTCTCAATTGATTTTTGAAAGACTCTGACTAGATCAGGAATATACTTTGTCAATTCAATCTGCTCAATATTTGTATCCAAAGCATTAGCTTCAATTTTAGAGAGATCCAGAATTAAATTTAAAGTTTCTTTTAATCTTGTACCGCTGTCAAAGATTAATTTTGCAAAGTCTTTGTGTACTTCCTCTTCCAGTTCTTCCTGCAGAAAATCTGCAAAACCAAGAATTCCAATTAGCGGTGTACGCAATTCATGACTCATATTAGCGAGGAAACTTGATTTTAATCTGTTCATTTCTTCAGCTTTTTCTTTTGCCTGAATTATTTCTTCTTCTGCTCTTTTACGTTCAGTAATATCACTTAGTATTCCAAAACTTCCGATTGAATTCCTGGATTTATCCTTCCATGGGTATGAATGATCTGATAACCAAACTGATTCTCCGTTTTTAGTCTGTATTTCATAATCAGCATGCCATTCTCGCGTTTTATCCTGCTCATTGCTTTCACCGGTAATATCAACAATCATATTTTCCGCACTGTACTTACTTACTTTTAAAACAATACTCTTGAATCCAACCTCATTAATTTCTTCGGGAGTATAGCCGGTTAATTTTTCAATAGTCGGACTCATATAATCATATTGTTTTGTAGTGAAATTATAACGGTAAATAACATCATTAGTTGCATCCACAATAAAACGATATCTTTCTTCGCTTTCCCTGATTTGTTTTTCTACTTCCATTCTTTTAAATGCTATTCCTATAGTTGAACCGATCTTTTCAAAAAACTCTATCATATCCTTTGTGAACATATCTTGTCTTTTATCATTAAACTGAAGCAAACCTATTATATGCTCTCCGGAAATTAATGGAATTAGTGCTATAGATTCAAAACCTTCTCTAATACATGCATCCCTTGTGAAGATTTGAGTAACCTTTTCCGGGTTGCTCGCAATTAATTTACTTATGCTATTTATCCAAAAGCTTCCACCTTTAGTAAAGTTAAATAAGGAATCATTTATATTCCCGGAAATCAATTTACCACACATACATTCAAGGTTAGGTTTACCGTTCTGATTTTTAGAATACGTTATTGAAGGATATAAAGATTTATCCGACTGAATAAAGTTTTCCGAAAATCCATTAGCTACAAAGTATGGATAATCATCTCCTTCTTTCAGCCGAATCGCAATTGCCTCAAATTTAGTAAATACTTTTAGCTGGACGAGTATATCATTTATAATTTTCTGCCATTCGTTTGGTCTGTTCAGGATTGATAAAATTTTTGTTATAACAGCATGTCTGTCATCAGCAATTTTCTTTTTAGTAATATCACGTGCAATTGTTGAAAAGGCGATTGTTTTACCTACTGCATTCCGGATTGGTGAAATTGTTACAGACAGGTTAATGCAGGTTCCGTTTTTATTACGACCAGTTATTTCAAAATGATCAATATGTTTGCCGGATCTTATCAAAGAGAATAATTCATTTATCTTTTTCTGATTGTCATCAGTAACTAACAAAGATATAGATTTTCCGATCACCTCATCTTCGGTATAACCGAAAATATTTTCTGCTCCTTTATTCCAGCTAAGTATAATACCACCGGGGGTTTTTCTTATAATTGCGTCATCTGTGGACCGGACAATTTCTGCAAGTTGGATAGCCTTTTCTTCAACCAGCTTATATTCAGTAATGTCAAGAATTGTGGAACGAATTCCGGTAATTTCACCAAGGTTATTCTTAAAAACCACATCGTCAACCAAAGCTGGAAATAATGAACCATTTTTTCTTTTAAATATTTGCTCAAGGTTTTTGTTGGGAGATAAAGTACCGGATAATTTTCCAAATACTCTCATTTTTGATTCTTCTTTATCTTTTGCAAACTTCCATACCGGAGCGCCGATCATTTCTTCGTATGAGTAACCTAACAACCTAAGCTCGGTTCTGTTAACGGCAACAATATTTCCCTTGTTATCTATTTCGTGATAACCAACCGGTGCATTTTCAAATAATTCTTTAAATTTTTCGTGGCTACTTGTAACTTCTTCTTCCAGTTGCTTACGATCTGTAACATCAACCCAAATTCCCAGTATCCTCTCTACACTTTTATCTGTAGCATCTTTATTTAGTATGATTTTACCCTTATCCCATATCCACCGGTAAGTGCCGTCAGCGTGTCTCATGCGGATGATATAGTCATAATTTGTTATTTCTTTATTAAAAATTTTATCATGTATTTCTCTTGAAATGTGCCTATCATCGGGATGGATTCTCTCTGTCCATATATTTGTATCCTCAATAAACTTTTCTTTCTTATAACCCAGCATTGCGTATGCGGTAGGCGAGGCATATATCATATTGTTCTTAAAATCAAAATCCCATATTCCTACCTTTGTAACTTCAAGTGTTAGTCTTAACCTTTCTTCACTTTCTCTTAGTGCTTCTTCGGCAATTTGAAGTATTTCCATTTCTTTTACTTGTTCAAGAGCTCTTTTAATAGCAAATGGAAGCCTGACCAATCTGTCTTTTAAAATGTAGTCAACCACTCCTTTCTTTAACATATCAATCATTGTTTCTTCACCAACAGATTCTGAAACACAAATAAATGGAATATTAGGACGAATAGACTTACAAATTTCAAGAGCTTCGTAGGAATCAAATTCAGGTAATTTAAAATCAGAAAGGATTATTTCATATTCATTATTGAGTAACAGATACTCAAATTCGGCTTTTGTAAAGGCTAAATCCACACAAAGGTTATATCCAGCATCAAAAAGGATTTGCTTAATTGTCTCAGCATTCTGAGGATTATCTTCCAGGCATAAGATCCTTAATAAATTGTTACCCATGGTAGTCATTCCTTATAATGATTTACATTCGGGCTATTATTCCTGATCTGGAAACAAATACAAATTATTCTGGTCCTTGCAGTCACAATTGCAAAATTATATTTTGTTCGTTTTTATCAAACGTTTATTCTTATTTATTAAGAACTTCATCAAGTAATGTTAATATCTCGTTCTTTGAAAATGGTTTTGAAATATAATGAGTACAACCTTCCGTTAGAATTTTTTCTTTATCTCCTATCATAGCATAGGCTGTAACTGCAATAATAGGAGTGTTGACATATTCTTTAATCTTTTTTATCTCCTTTGTTACCACTAATCCATTTAAATTACTTCTGAGATTAATATCCATTAAGATAATGTCATATTTTTCTTTTCTTACCATTTCTAATGCAGTTTCACCATCAGAAGAAAAATCCAGGTTATATATTTTACCTATAAGAGAATTAATTACTTTTTGACTTACAAAATCATCTTCAACATATAAAATGCGAATCTTATTCTTTCCTTCTGGTTCATTTAAAGTTTCCATAATTTTATTACCCCCGGCGGATTGTTCGGTTTTTCTGTGTGATAATTTAATAACAGGAAATGTAATTGTAAATGTTGAACCTGCTCCCGGTTCACTTTTTACCGAAATTGAGCCATTCATTTGTTCTACATATTTTTTTACAAGCGTTAAACCCAATCCGGTACCTTCAAACCTACGATTTAATCCTTCGCTTACCTGTCTGAAAGGTTCAAAAATAATTGCAAGGTTATCCTTGGATATTCCAATACCAGTATCTGCAATCTGAATCTCTGCAGTATTTTTATCCGGCTCGCTTGATTTTTCAACTGATACAGTTATACTACCTTTCTGAGTGTACTTAATTGCATTGTTCATCAGGTTATTTATAATTGAATCAAGGAGTACTTTATCAAGTTTGCAGTGTAATAATTCTGTTGAAGGCGTCAAAATCAATTCAATATTTTTTTGCTCAGCGGCTTTTTGGAATACCTTTACTAAATCCGGTATATACTTTGTGATTTCAATATCTTCCGGGTTCATTTCTAAACCTTTGGACTCAATTTTGGATAAGTCGAGTATTAAATTCAGTGTGTCTTTTAGTCTTTGCCCGCTATCAAAAATAATTTGTGCATATTCTTCACGGGGATCATTTATTAAATCTTCTCTTAGCATATCTGCAAAACCAAGGATTCCAATAAGCGGAGTTCTTAGCTCGTGACTCATATTTGCCAAGAAGTTGGATTTAAGTTTATTCATTTCCTCAGCTTTTTCTTTTGCTCTTATTATTTCTTCTTCAGCTTTTTTTCTCTCTGTAATATTTCCAAGAACACCTATACTTCCAATAACTTCTCCCGAATCATTATACCAGGGATAGGAATGATCTGACAACCATATTAAACGACCATCCTTAGTCTTTACCTGATAATCTGCCTGCCACTCACCGGTTTTTCCCAGTTCTCTGTTTTCAACAATCAAATCAATATTTACGTTTTCCACATGGTATTTGCTTATTTTAACAACAATATTTTTAAAACCAATTTCATTTATATCATCAGGCGAATACCCTGTTAACTTTTCAATTGCGGAACTCATAAAATCATATTTCATAGAATGATATTTTAAACGATAGATGACATCGTTTGTCGCATCAACAATAAAACGGTATCTTTCCTCACTTTCTCTTATTTGTTTTTCAATTTGCATCCTCTTAAAAGCAATACCTATAGTCGAGCCGATCTTCTCGAAGAATTGGACCATATCAAGTGTAAACATATTTGGTCGCTTATCATTTAATTGAAGCAATCCAATTACTTTATCACCTGATTGCAATGGAATAAGAGCGACCGATTCATAACCTTCTTTGTTGCATTCTTTCCTATGAATAGTAAGCAATTCCTTATCCGAATATTTATTAAACAACTCGGTTGTATTATTTGTCCAAAAACTACCTGATTCAGTATAGAATGGTTGCGAGCTATCGAAACGTTGACATATGATATTTCCACACAAACAATCAAGATAAGACGCTTCTTCCTTTTTATCGGAATCTAATTGAGTTGAGCATAAAGATCGTTCAACATTAACAAAATTTTCAGGAAATCCGTTTACAACAAAATTGGGGTAATCATTACCTTCCTTAAGACGTATTGCAACCGCTTCCAGCCCTGTAAAAGATTTTAATTCATTAAGAATATCATTTATAATATCCTGCCATTCATTTGGTCTGTTAAGTATTGAAAGAATATTTGAAATTACTATTTGCCTGTCTTCTGAAATTTTTCTTGCAGTTATATTTCTTCCTATACCAACTAATCCGATTACATTTTTGTCTTTATCGTGCAAAGGCAGCTTTGAGGTAAGCAGCCATTGTTTTTTACCATTCTTATCGAGGATATACTCTTCTTTATTAAAAACCGGAGAACCTTGAAGTACTGATTTATCATCAGTATAAAACATTTCAGCAATTTCATTCGGATACCAATCAAAATCATTTTTCCCAAGCACTTCTGCTTCAGATTCAGCATTCATTATTTGAACCTCTGCGGGATTTGCAAGTGTCTTTCGGAAGTTTAAATCCTTTACATAAATTGAATCGGGAATGTTATCTATTAGTGTCCTCAGAAGTAATCTTTCATTCTGCAAAACTTCTTCAGTTTTCTTTCGTTCAGTAATATCTCTTGCAATTGTAGAAGCAGCAATTATGTTACCGGAGGAGTCTTTTATTGGAGAAATTGTAAGTGAGACATTGATTGTGTGACCATCTTTGTGGACACGTATGGTTTCATAGTGTTCAACATGGCGGCCGCTTTTTACTATTTGAAGAATTTCATCTACTTCATCCAAATTTTCTGAATGCATAAGGAAAGAAATATTTTTACCAATTGCTTCACTTTCAGTGTATCCGTAAATATTTTCAGCACCTTTATTCCAGCTTGTTATGTAGCCTTTTAGTGTTTTACCATAAATAGCATCATCAGAAGATTGGACTATAGCCGCAAGTTGATTTATTTTTTCTACTGCCAGTTTACGTTCGGTAATGTCCTGGATTGTACCTATAATTGTAACAAGGTTTCCCTTTTCATCATATTTACCCTGGAAACTTGACATATAATAACCAATACTATTATCCGGGCGAAGGAACCGTTGCTCGTAAGTTCCTTTCTCACGGGATTCCGTTGCTTTACTAATTAATTCCTTATCTCGTAGGTGATCATTGGGCCAGGGAGATTTTTCAAGAATTGAATCAATTTGTGGTTTAAATTTTTTTGGATCAAGCTGAAATATTTTATATACCTCTTCAGACCATTCAACATCGCCTGTTTTAACATCCCAGCTCCAATGCCCAAGCTGAGCCATTTTCTGGGCTTCAGTAAGTTTCCTTTCACTTTCACGTAAATCTTCCTCAGCTTTTTTCTGTTCGGTAATATCTCTTGCAGTAGATAAAGCGCCAATGATATTGCCATTAATATCTTTTAGAACTTTACACCACCAGGCAAGCAGACATTTTTTGCCGTCTTTTCGCCGCTGCCAGCTTTCAACATAAATAATATCTTCATTACCGTTAAAAAGCGGTTGAACTTGTTGATAAACTTTCTGCTCACCTTCAAAATAAAATGCTGCTTCTTTACCGATCACATCGTCACCAAAGAATTCCTTGCCAGCATTATTTGCCCACGTATAAATTTTATTGTTATCAACCTCCATTATTATATCCGGTACAGAGGCAAGAATAGCCTGCTGGAATAAAGTTAATTCCTTCAATTCATTTTCAATTTTCTTTCGTTCAGTTATATCAAGTATCGTTGTACGTATACCGGTTATTACTCCCTCATCATTCCTGAAGATAACATCATCAACTAAAGCCGGAAATGTTGTCCCATCTTTTCGAACAAAAAGCTGTTCAAGATTTTTATTTGGTGGAAAAACACCGGCGAGTTTTTCAATAACCCTTACCTGAGATTCTTTGCTGTCCTTGGAAAATTTCCAGATAGGTGAGCCAATCATTTCGTTATAGTTGTAGCCAAGCATTATAAGTTCTGTTTTGTTTACAGCACTTATGTTTCCGAATTCATCTATTTCATGGTAGCCAACAGGTGCGTCTTCGAATAACTCTTTTAATTTCTCCTCACTTTTCTTTAATGCTTCTTCAGCTTTTTTACGTTCTGTAATATTTTCAACTATACCATCATAATAAATAATCTTGCCGTCTGAACCTCTTATAGCCTGAGCACTTTCTCTAACAAAAATTGCGGTTCCATCTTTGCAGAGCCATTCGGATTCAAAATCGTTTACTTCACCTTCTTTTTCAATTCTGTCAGTAAAAATTTTACGCTTGTATCTTGATGAAAAACCATCTTTATTCAAATCTTTCAACGCAAGTTCTTCAAATGACTGATAACCAAGCATCCGGATTAATGTTTTATTTGCTAATAGAATTTTGCCCTCAGGTGTGGTTCTGTAAAGACCGATTTTAGCATTTTCGTATAGCGTACGGTATCGTTTTTCACTTTCAGTAAGCTCTCTCTCAACTTCCTTTATAGTATTTTTTTCTGCCGCTTCTTCCAGAGCTCTTTTAATTGCAAAGGGTAACCTGGCTAATCTATCCTTCAGGATATAATCAACAGCGCCTTGCTTCAAAAGTTCAATCGCAGTCTCTTCACCAATTGAGCCGGAGACACAAATAAAAGGAGTATCAGGACAAATAGCTTTGCATAATTTTAATGCACCGAATGCATCAAAGCCGGGTAGCTTGAAGTCAGACAGGATAATGTCATATTGATTTTTTCTAATTAAAGTTTCAAATTCACTTCTCGAAGAAGTTAAATTTCTTTCAATTTGATATCCGGCTTCAACAATGACTTCAAATATTAATTCTGCATCGTTAAAATTATCTTCAAGGCATAATAATTTTAGTAAATTATTTACCATAGGTCTTCATTCCTCTAAATATTTTACTCCTGTTCCGTACTAAACCGCTAAACTACTTAACCAAAACTCAAACTAAATTTTATTCCAAGACAAAAAGTATTTCTGAAATTATAGTTAGTTCTTTTCTAAATGATTAATAATGATCTCGTCCAATAATTCAATAAGTTCATTTCTTGAAAATGGTTTGGATAAATAATGGGTGCAACCTCCGTCCAACATTTTTTCTTTATCTCCAACCATTGCATAGGCTGTTATTGCTATTATTGGTGTACTTGCATACTCATCAAATTTTTTTATTTCCTTTGCTAAATCAAGACCGTTTAATTTACCTTTGAGATTAATATCCATCAGGATTAAATCAAAGTGTTTGTTTTTTACAAGCCCAATTACCTGGTCGCAATCGTCAATTGATTCAACTGTAAATTTCTTTTCTAATATAGTTTCAATTACTTTCTGGCTTATGTTGTCATCTTCAACATATAAAACCAACGGTTTATTTGTTTTGGATTTTTCCAGAACGTTCTTTACCGATTTGTTTACATTCCAGGCGGTTTCGTTAACAATCTCAATCCTTGAATTGTCAGACATCTTTGTTCTTACCAAAGGGAAGCGTACTTTAAAAGTTGAACCTACACCAATCTGACTCTCAACAATTATGCTTCCGCTCATTTTATTTAAATATTCCTTAACTATTGTAAGACCTAGACCGGTGCCTTCAAAATTTCTGTTCCATCCTTCACTTATCTGCCTGAACGGTTCAAAAATTACCGACAAATTCTTTTCTGCAATGCCAATGCCGCTATCGCGAATTGAAATTTCAATATATTGACCGTCTTCAATTATCTTTTTAATATCAACATTTACAAAGCCTTCAAACGTATATTTGATTGCATTATTCATAAGGTTGTTTATAACCGAGTTTAAAAGAACCTTATCAAGATTTGCAAACAGTAACTCATCTTCCGATTTGATTGTTAGTTTAATTTTCTTTGCCTCCGCAGTTTTCTCGAATACTCTGGCAAGTGAAGAAACATATTCGGTCATTTCAATTTCTTCAGGATAAAGTTGAAGTGTTTCCGATTCTATTTTGGAAAGGTCAAGTATAAGATTCAGAGTATCCCTTAACCTGATTCCGCTTTCAAGAATTAATTTTGAATACCTTTTGCCATCGCTATCATTTAATTCTTCATTCAGCACCTGGGAAAGACCGATTATTCCAACCAAAGGTGTTCGAAGTTCATGACTCATATTAGCAAGGAAATTAGATTTTAACTTATTCATCTCTTCAGCTTTATCTCTTGCTCTAATCAATTCTTCTTCAGTACGCTTTAGTTCAGTAATGTCTGTAATAGTGCCGACATAACCTACAATTTCATTTTTCATATTTTTTTCAGGAATAGCCTGCCCCATTACCCATGCAATTGTACCGTCATTAAGAACAAACCTGTATTCAGCATAAGATGGCAGAGATGATTCTGTTGCATTGATCCATCCAGCCATCAGTTTTTCGCGGTCATCCTTATGAACAGCTTTGATCCAGTTGTTATTCATTGCCTCTTCAAAAGTTAATCCTGATATCTGACACCATCTTGGATTAACATAAGTAGTTAAACCTTTAGCATCCGTCTGGAAAATACCTACTGGTGATACTTCAGCAAGTGTCTGAAATCTTCTTTCACTTACATGTAATTCAGCTTCAGCTTTTCTTCTTATTTCTTTTTCTTTTATCTCTTCAAGAGCGCGCTTAATTGCAAATGGCAACCTAACAAGCCTGTCTTTTAAAATGTAATCTACTGCTCCTTCTCTTAAAAGCTGAATGGCTGTCTCTTCGCCAATGGAACCTGAGACACAAATGAAGGGAGTTTCAGGAGAAATTTCTTTGCTTAATCTTAAAGCTCCGAATGCATTAAAACCGGGTAATGAAAAATCAGACAGAATTGCATCATATTTATTGTCGCTTAGTGATTTTATAAATTCCTTTTGAGTAGAAACATGGTCAATCTTAACACTGTACCCGGCATCAATCATTAACTCATTAATGATTTCAGCGTCACGGGCATCATCTTCCAAGCACAAAATAGTCAAGAGATTATTATTCATAAATTGTTTCCTTCTTTTTTAAACACTTTCCGGTGGTAGTTCATTAATAACTGCCCAAAAAACTCCCACCTGTTTTACTGCTTCAATAAAGTCAGTGAAATCTACAGGTTTTACCACATAGGCATTAGCTCCAAGTTCATAACATCTTTTAAGGTCCGGTTCTTCCTTAGAAGAAGTTAACATAACTACAGGAAGTCTCTTTAATGCAGGATCATTCCTGATAGCATTAAGAACTTCAATTCCATCCATACGAGGCATTTTAATATCCAATAAAATTACTGCAGGGTTTTCCTGTACACGATTCTGGTACTTGCCTTTATATTGTAAATACTCCATTACTTCAACGCCATCCTTGACGGCAACCACCTGGTTGGCAAGGTTAAATTCTGATAAAGCTTCAAGAGTCAATTCAACATCTTTAGGATTATCTTCCGCTAAAAGAATTGTTTTAAATCCGCTCATTAATACTCCTTATATTTTTTTTAATAAAGTGAAATAGAAAGTTGCACCTTTATCCAATTCAGCTTCAGCCCAGGTGCGTCCCTCATGTCTTAGAATAATTCGTCTTACATTGGCAAGACCAATACCTGTTCCTTCAAACTCGTCCATCGAATGCAGACGTTGGAAAACACCGAATAGTTTTTGAGAATACTGCATGTCAAAGCCAACGCCATTATCTTTAACATAAAATACGAATTCCTTTTCATCTTCGTTAAAACCAATTTCAATTTTACTTTTTTCTCTTGTCCTCGTAAACTTAACAGCATTGCTTAACAGGTTCATCCAGACTAATCTCAACATTGACCTGTCGCAAAAAACAGTAGGTAATTTATTAAAGGTCCAGTCAATATTTCTGTTTGGGTTATCCCTGTTCAAAGTATCCACAATTTCATGTGCAAGTTCATCCATATCAGTAAGGTTCTGTCGCATTTCCGTTCTGCCAGTCCTTGAAAACTGAAGTAAGTCGTCTATAAGCATTCCCATCTGGTGAACGGAATCCGATACGGAATTAAGGTAATGCATACCCTTTTCCGAAAGTTCATTGCTGCATCGTTTAACAAGTAAATCAACATAACCGCTTGCATGTCTAAGCGGGGCACGAAGGTCATGAGAAACTGAATACGAGAATGCTTCAAGTTCTTTGTTGGCTGCTTCAAGCTGGGCGGTTCTCTTTGCAACACGATCTTCAAGTTCAGTATTCAATTTTCGTATTTCCTCCTCAGCAATTTTCCTTTCTGTAATATCCCTACCTATGCCTACTAGACCAATTAAGTTGGACTGCTCATCGAAAAGTGGAAGTTTGGAAGTAAGAAGCCATTTCTTATTTCCCAGTTCATCAATAATATATTCTTCTTTATAAAGTAAAGGAACTCCGGTTTTAATTATTTTCTGGTCATCAGTGAAAAAATCCATCGCAAGTTCTTTCGGATGAAAGTCAAAATCATCTTTACCCAATACTTCAAGTTCAGAGTTTGCCTTCATAATTTTAATATCGGCAAGGTTGGAAAGAGTTTTTCTGCATTGAGTATCTTTAGTATAAATCGCATCCGGCAGATGATCTATTATAATTCTTAGCAAGGATCTTTCATGCCTAAGCTTTTCTTCAAATAATTTTCTTTCGGTAATATCACTTATAAGTCCGTCGTATCCAATAACCTTACCGTACTCATCATGTTTTAATACGTAAGTGTTTCTTACCCAGATTACAGAACCGTTTTTATGTATTACCCGGTGTTCAAGAGGAGGGATTTCTATTCCCATACATAAAGGATCAGCATAATGTTCAACAAGTTCTTTATCATCAGGATGAACCATGTTAAGCCAGAGTTTTGGGATTGATAAATATTCTTCAGTAGTGTAGCCCGTTACTTTCATGCACCCATAACTATGAACCGTCTTTACCGGTTTACCATTTTTAATCTGAACTGAATAGGTGTAATCGGTGATAGATTCAAGTAGAAGTTTATATCGCTGCTCACTTTTTCTTAATGCTTCTTCGGATTTTTTCCGTTCAGTTATATCCGTTACTAATCCAAGTGTACCGTTAAAATTATTATTCTCATCAAATATGGCTGTACCCGATACTAAAGTCCATACTGTCTGACCATTTTTACAACGGAAGCGCCTCTCAAAATTATCGGGTATTCCCTTACGGCGTTTTTCCATCTGGTTAAAGTGGTCTGTTAAATCTTCTTCAAAAATAAAATCTATTAATTGCCTGCCAATAAGGGCCCCATCATCTTCATAACCAAGCATTTCTGCCATCCTTGCGTTGGCAAAAGTTGTAACAAGGTTTTTATCGAAAGTCCATATTCCTTCGTTAGCAGTATTAACAATATAACGGTATTTAGATTCACTTTGCTTTAATGCTGCTTCTGCCTGTTTACGTTCTGTTATATCACGGTCAATTCCCATTATGTAAGTACGACCACCAAGCTTAAGAAGGCACATTGTCGTCTCAATAGGGAAGTAGGATCCGTCTTTCCGTTTGTGAACTGATTCTGTTGTTACAGACCTGTTAGTTTGCAAGTACTCTTCAAACTGATGACGTCCTTCAGGCTTCTCAACTATTTTCGTAATCTCTTCAGTATGTAAAATATTAATGCTTTGTCCCACCAATTCCTGGTAAGTATACCCGTTCATTATGCACGCGGCTTCATTGCAGTCATATATTTTCAAAGTTTCGGAATCGGTAATAAAAATTGCTTCAGGATTAGTGGCAAACAACGTTCTGAATTTCAGCATACTTTCTTTGGTTAATTCTTCTGCTTGTTTTCTCTCTGTAATGTCGTACAGAACTGCAATGCGGGCGGTTCGTCCTTCGTACTGTATACCATGTGAAAAAGCTTCGATAGTTATTATCGTACCATCCTTTTTAATATGGTGCCATTCTCCAACGTATGCGCGTCCGATTATTTTTTTTGTTAATTCGGCAATAGATACTTTTTCTGCCTCGGGATACAAATCCGGAAGTCGCATCCGGCTTATTTCACTTTTATCATACCCGTAATGTTCCACAAATGCATCATTCACAGCCAATAAATTCAAGCTGCCTAATTCATAGATCAACATCTGTACAGGATTCTGTTCAAATAAAAACCTGTAATGAGCTTCGCTTTCCTTTAACTCAACATTTTGCTTTTCTATTGTGTTTAGTAGTTCATTAAATCCGTCATAAAGATCACCGGTCTCATCATTATACTTCCTTATAACCCTTGAAGAATAATCCTGTGTTGAAGCAATTTTCTTAAAATGTTTTTTAAGTGAAATGATCGGCTCTGCAACAACTTTTTGTATGCTTATAGTGAGCAAATATGAAAGCAGTAATAATACAAGAATTATGATTCCCATTGTCCAAACAATCTTTTGCATTTTTTCATAAAGCGTATCTGAATTTGCTTTAATAAGTATATGACCTAAAATTTTATCCTGGAAACGAATCGGTTCTTTTATATAAAAATGATCATCTTTAAATATGGCGATAGGACTTTGCAAAGTATCTTTAAAATTATTTACTGTTTTGGAATCGGGATACCGCGCAAACAAGATTCCGCTTTCATTAAAGAGAAATCCTTCTTCAATAGTTTCAATATATTTTAGGCGGGCTAAAGTCTGGATAGCCTGTTGATTATCATTAAAGGTTAGGGGAACGATGCAATAATCTCCGATTAACTTAGCATCAAGAATTAAATTTTGTTTTATCTCTGTCTTGAACCTGTCGTAATCCCATTTGGCAAAGAAGGTTAATCCAGCTATTATTACGACAAATGAAACAAATAAGACTATAACAATTATTTTGTTTCTGATTGAAAGATCTGCTATCAGTTTATATCTATTCATCTGAATCAATTAATTTTGCGGAAGTTAATAATAGACTGCTTATTTTCAGTCCGGATTTATTTACAGTTGCTTTATTTATTTCGTAGCGAAGATAGTTTTTATCAATAAACAGATTTATCATAATTCCTTTACCGGCATAACCTTTGGTATCGCCAATTGTAAGAATCGGTTTACCTGTGGTGTATTTTAATATTTCATCAATCCTGTTTTTCTCTGATCTAGAAACTATCAGTATCTGTGGATTTTCAATTTCGCTTGTTGATGAAATGTATCTGATGTGAACATTTTTATTTTTAATTCTGACTTTACTAAAGATTTTTTCGAGCGCATTTTCGTATTCATTTTTACCAAGCACTGCAATTGTAAAAGGAATGGAAGGATCGTCAATTCCGGTTGTACCCGGCCATTCTACAAATTGTGAGAACTTTTCAATGTAGGCAGCTTTTAATAAATTTTCTCTTGATTGTGAAAAAGTAATTGAGTGAACAGCAAATAAAACAATTGTTAGCAGCATCAGCTTTATAATATTTATAATACCTTTTTTCATTCTATTGTTTAAAATCCTTTGCCTATAAGTTATAAGTAACCTTGAAGGTAAAAGTCCTTTGCGGCTGCCTGTACCTGCCTTCAAACAAGTTTGAAGGATGATAATATTCCTTGTCGAGAATGTTATTTATCTTTAGTTGAAAATCAAACCCGTATAAATCACAATATGAAATACAACCATGCAGCAATAATGCATCATCAATTATGTAGCTTCCTGTAGTCTTAATGATGGTTGGATTATTCCTTTTACCGATATAGTTGGTCCTGAGATTGATCTTGAAATTGGCATTGTATGAATAGGTTATACCGGCATTGCCTGTATGCCTGGAAATTTCTCTGATATTTAATTCGTCTTTATCGTAAGAATCGGTAAACGTATAATTAGCATAAAGCGCAAAGTTTTTAAAAATGTAATTACCAAATAACTCAAAGCCAATCGTATTTAATTCATCCTTGTTAATCCATCTGTCTCCGCTTTCAAAAATTCCTTTAGTTAGTTTGTCTTTTATCAGGTTTTTATAAATGGAAGAACCGACTGAAAAATTATCCATTGCAAGATAGGTGAGAGACAATTCAATTGAGCGCATCTTCTCAGGATTTAAATTTCTGTTTCCAAGTCCGTAATTATAATCCCATGGTTTAGGTGCTCTGAAAGCTTCCTCATAAAGCAATTTAGCGCTGAAGTCATTTTCATTAAAGATAAAGCCAATACGCGGTGTCAGCACTTCATCATAATAACTTGAAAAATCCTGTCTCACTCCGCCAACAAAAGATAGTTGTTCAATTAAAGAATATTGTACTTGTAAATAAATGCTGAATAATCTGTTAGTAAGTTGATTCGGTTTCGCCGGCTTTGGAGGAGCAGAATACTGCGAATTACTTTTTGTTATTGAAAAACCTTCGGATAACTGTTCAACCTCGGCAATTAATCCACCGATAATCATTAGTTCGTCAACCGGGTTAAAGTTGAATTGATTTTCAAATCCGAATAATTGATTAGGACGATAATAACCAATCTGGAACCCGGAAGTTGTATCGCTTGCTTTCACAATATCGGCAATTGTATTAGGTTTGACCGTAGCATTCCTGTAGTACAGCATCGAACTGAATTTCCATTCATCGCTTTTATCATGCGTATATTTAAGATAGCCATTGAGAAAAGAAATATCCCAAAGAGAATTCCTGTCAAAATACTTATCCCCAACTGATTTGTAATAGGTTGAATATGATGCTCTCTTTTCCTGGAATACAAATCCTGCTTTAAAATCTCTATATCCTAATTTACCCGAAAAAGATAAGTCGCTCTCAAAGTTTTCCATATCATCAGTCCAGTTGTAATCACCTTTTGCGCCGCGCAGGTCAGCCTTTTCGGTGGTCTTATGCATACCGGAAAATGAATAGCTGAAATCATTTTCATTTTTATAATTAATAATGTTAAAATCTATCATAGCAGTATTAAAATTGCCGCCGAGCAAACTAATATGACCTGAATTTGTATCACCATCTTCTTTAGTGATTATATTAATTATTCCTGACATAGCATTAGTACCGTAAAGCGCCGAAGCAGGTCCATAAACAATTTCGATCCTGTCAACATCAGATAGATTAAATTGCCCGCCACCGTAAAATCCGCCGGAGTTCAGTTCATTTATTTGTACTCCATCTACAAGTAATAGTATCAGGTTGTTTTGGCTTGGAGCACCGCGCATAAAAACATAACTGTTAAATCCAAGGATATTTCTGAATTGAAAACCGGGAAGGTCGGATAACGCTTCTTCAAGAGTAAAATAGCCTCGCTCCTTAATCTGATCTGATGTAATAACCTGGACTGTGGCAGAAACATCTTTAATCTGCTGATGAACTTTTGAAGCACTGACTACTTCAATATTCATCAGATCGGTAATGGACATTTTAAGAATGTCCTCTACTTTAAGTGAATCTTTTCCCTGGGCGTTTGTTTTTGAGGTGAGGATAATGGTAAGCAATGATGTAATCAATACAAATAAAATTTCCCTGACGGATCTGATTGATAAGGATAAACCGTCTGCTTTCGGAATTCCAATTTCTCCCATTTTAGTCCCTCATTAATTCTGTATTGAACTAAAGACTTTCTGTTTTTATTTCTTTTAACCTTAGAATAAAGCTAACGACAAAACCTTTTTTAACCTTATTATTAAAAATTCCCTGAAACATTCGAGCGCTGTGATTTATAATTTCCAGGCTACGATTTCTCCATACACTGAAAGATTTGGTATACAATCCTACATTAAAGCAATAAAGATAACACAAATATTTTTGTCTGATGAAATAAACAATAGTGCTAATAATAAACTGATTCTTTTATTTGAAGTAAAAACTTTTGAGGAATTATCAATTTCCGGTAAGCAGATATAATTACATACCTTTTGGGGTTTATAATACAGCATTCACAATCCCAGCAATATTTTGAGAGAAAGATACATTTATCTGGACTTTTAAGCAATAGTACCCTATCTATAATACCATTGGGAATTTGAAAATATTTATCGTGGAATTCAAGTATTGCTGCGGTTTAATTCTTTTAATTGAAAGTGAACTGGTAAGCTAAGATACTTATAAGATTGAAAACTTATTTTGCCAATGAAATAGATGAAATCAGGAAGATTTTGTATGAGATTCAGTTTAAGGCTCTTCATCCGGCCAGAATAAATTAAACTTATAACCATTCCAGTAAAGAAGAATATCAATACCGGCTTCGGTGCCGAGTACAATAGCATCAGAATTTAATTCAGGAATCGTCTTCTTCCATTCACTAAATTCTTTATTATTCTTATTCAGGATTCTGACCGGTAAAGAATCAGAACTCCACATTGGTGTTGCGAAATAGCTTGAATCGTGTATTAAAAATTCTTCCTTAACATTTCCAAATTTTATTCTTAACGATAATTGTTCACCATAACTGCTTACTTTAGTTGAATCCCACAGGTTTACAATTGTAACGTTATTAAATTTTTCAAACTTTGCAATCGGTTTAATGATAACAGAGTCTTCATATT
>QZKB01000013.1 GCA_003599415.1 Ignavibacteriales bacterium
GTTGTTTGTGACCATAGTAAATCTGCGTTTTATGCAAACGGCCTTACTGAAGAAAAAGTATTTCTTCAGAAGAAAGAGATTGCTGATGTTTCTGGTAAATTCGGGATAAAAGTTTTTCATGGAATTGAAAGCGATATTCTGAAAGAAGGAGAACTTGATTATGATGAAGACTTTCTTAATAATTTTGATTTTGTAGTCGCTTCAATTCACTCCAGGTTTCAGATGTCTGAAAATGAAATGACTGCAAGAATTATTAAAGCAGTTGAAAATCCACATACAAATATTTTAGGCCACCCTACAGGTAGATTGTTGCTGAGACGTGATGGATACAAGATAGATATCATAAAAATAATTGATGCCTGCGTTGCAAATAAAGTAGCAATTGAAATTAATTCTCATCCGCAAAGATTAGACCTTGACTGGAGAAATATTTACTATGCACGGAATAAAGGTTGTATGTTTTCAATTAATCCGGATGCGCATTCGGTACATGAAATTGATTTGATAAAATACGGTATTAGCATTGCAAGAAAAGGCGGAATTCAACCGGATGAAGTTTTAAACTGCCTGCCAATTAATGAATTTCAGGACTATCTGAAAGAAAGGGAAAAATAATTTCATAATTCAGGAGAAAATAAATGTTGTCTGAACAAGAACTTAAAAAACTAATCCGCAGTGTACCTGACTTTCCTAAAAAAGGGATTATGTTCAGGGATATAACAACACTGATAAAAGATAAACAGGGATTATCTTCAACACTTGAGCAATTACTCGCTAAGCTTGGAGATAAAAAAATTGATAAAGTTGTTGGTATTGAATCGCGTGGATTTATTTTTGGTGCGCTGCTTGCAGAAAAATTAGGTGTAGGATTCGTACCGGTTAGAAAACCCGGAAAACTTCCGGCAGAAAAGATAACCGAATCATATTCCCTTGAATACGGACAGGACTCAATTGAGATTCACTCAGATTCAATTGAACCCAGAGATAAAGTTTTAATTCATGATGATCTTCTTGCGACCGGCGGTACAATGGAAGCTGCCTGCAAATTAATTGAGAAACTGAAAGGTGAAATTGTTCAGGTATCATTCATCGTTGAGCTTACATTCTTGAACGGCAGGGAAAAACTAAATAAGTATGATGTGAGTTCTTTAATAAGTTATGCAGATGAAAATTAAAGGGCGAATCACTTCGCCCTTTCTTATTCAATTTTATTTTATAAGTGTGTCGGGATTCAGGTAAGGGGCTTCTATATCTTTGAAGTAATTTACTGTACCTACTTTTAATTCCACAGTAGCAGCATCATCGCAAACTATTATACCGTGCGGATGCGTTTGTAATGCGCTTACTGTCCACATATGATTTACACCTTCCTCAACCACTTTTGCCAATGCGCGGGATTTATTGTGCCCGTTAATAATAATCATTACCTGTTCGGCATCTAATACTGTTTTAACTCCAACAGTTAAAGCTTGTTTAGGTACTTTGTTTATGTCATTATCAAAAAATCTTGAATTAGCGATAATCGTATCCATTGTTAAAGTTTTTAATCTTGTTCTTGAGCCGAGAGAAGAGCCGGGTTCGTTGAATGCGATATGACCATCCGGACCAATGCCACCGACAAATAACTTGATTCCTCCCATAGATGCAATCTTCTTTTCATAATTCACACATTCTTTCTCAAGATCCTTTGCGTTGCCGTTCAGAATATTTACATTTTTCTTTTGAACATCAATGTGACTAAAGAAATTATTCCACATAAACGAATGATAACTCTCAGGATGATCTTCCGGCAGATTCACATATTCGTCCATATTAAAAGTTACTACGTTTTTAAAAGAAACAACGCCGCTTTTGTTTAACTTAATTAATTCCCTGTACATTCCCATCGGTGACGAACCGGTTGGCAAACCTAAAACGAATGGTTTCTTTGGTGTCGGTTTGAAATCAAGAATTTGTCCAGCAACGTAATTAGCAGCCCATTTGGAAACGAGATCATAATTCTGTTGAATGATAAGACGCATAGAACTCCTCCGGATTAAATGTTAGAAAGAATGAATTTCACTGCCGAAGATACTAAGCTGTTTATAAAAGGTAAAGGATTATTTTTAAGAAAATTACTCTGAGATAAATTCGCATCCTGCCGGTATCTCCGGTTTAACAAGTAAAACTTCTTCTTTTAATAATGAAACTGCGCCTATCTCCATTCCTTTCTTTTTAACTACATATTTCTTAAATGTATAACTTACCGGCGCTAACCCGGCAGTTTTAGCTTTACTGTGGTAAGCTGCAATTGATGCGGCTTTTTTAAGAATGGATTTTGGAATCGCCTCCTTAGAGTTTTCTAGTCGCAGTACGGTATGCGAACCCGAGACACTTCTTGCATGAAACCAGAAATCATTTTGTTTGGCAAATTTAGTGGTCAGTTCATCATTGTTTTTACTGTTGCGCCCAACAAACAGATGATACTTTCCATCGATTAAATAATGCTTAAAATTATATTGCTCTTCTTTTGCCTGTTTTTCACTACTTGGTTTTATTTTTAATTCGTCCATAATTTTTTGTAAATCGTTAACTGATTCTGAATTTTTAAATTCTTCCTGTGTTGCAAGAAGTTTATTGTACTTCTTAAGTGAATCCTGAAAAACAATGTTGTAATGTTTTAACTTCTCTTTTTCATCTCTTGCTTTTTCAAAATATTTATCTATGTTCTGCTTTGGAGAAAGGGTAGGATCAAGTTTAGCAATAAAATGTTTCTTCTTGTCATCGCTGTTCATTTCAAGCTGGGTCATCCCTTTTCTAATGTTATGAATATTTATCAAAAGGTAATTTCCTGTTTCCCTGTATTCATTTTCCCGGGAAGGTGTCTCAAGCTTACTCCTTAACTCGTTAAGCTTTGAAGATAATTTAGAAATTTGTGCGGTAAGATTTTTTTCAATTAATTTTTTCAGATCCTCGCTTTGGTTCTTCTTATAAGAATTTGCAAGATAAAAATTAACCGCATCAAGATAGCTGCTGAAAAGGTGTAACTGCTCTTCATTCCTGCTAAAGTAAGTCTCAGGTCTGAATAACATCTCGTCTAAAAAATTATCGTAATAAATTTTTATCTGTTCATTATTAATTTCTTCAATACACTCAATCAATATTTTCTTTTGATCTGTTGACGGATTGTTAGTATACCTGAATATTGCTTCTTTAATAATCTCTTTAGAGATGGAAGGATGTTTTTTTAACAGACTTTTATCATATAAGTTAAATTCGGTTTCATTACTCAAATCCGGTTGATTAAACTCTGCCACATAACTTTTTGAAGTCATTTCTTTTATTATGATATCTTTGAAACCTTCAGCTAACTTCCTGAAAGATAAAATTATCTCGTAGTTAGAAATAAAAAGTACGTTTGAATCTTTACCGCGTATAGTAAAATATAAACTGCCTGTATCAAGCATAAAAAGAATAACCCTGTCATCTTCCGCAATAAATACTTTTTTTATTTTTGCCGGAAGAAAATTCCCGAAAAAATTCAATACATTTTTTTTCGCTTTATGAAACTGATCTCTCTTAGTTATAAAGCTTTCATTCTGCTTAACGGAAATTATTAAGGCTAATTCATTATGACCTGATTCTATCTTAAGAACTAATCTGTCGCTTTCCTGCGAGAAGCATTCTGTTAGCATTGAGCCTGGAAGCAGGCTGTTAAGCTCAATTACTAATCTGTTAAGGTAATAATAGTTTTTGTACATTATTCAACATTCGATTGTTATTAAAACAATCATTTGATATTTTTAGAAGCAAATTTAACATTTGTAACCTATATAAAATATGATTTTATTCCAATCAATTTTCTTTGGTTACTTTTAATTGAATACCACTTAACAATTTTGGAGCAGCTTTGAACCTGTCTGAAAAAATCCAAAAGCTTTACAAAGGATTTCATTCTTCATTTTGGGTCGCTAACGGAATGGAATTATTCGAACGGCTTGCATATTACGGCCAGCAAATTGTTTTTATGATATACCTTCGTAATAAGCTTGGATTTTCAGAAGCTGAAGCAGGCCAGCTTTCAGGAATTTTTGGAGGACTCATTTATCTTCTGCCGATATTAGGGGGAACACTTGCAGATAAATGGGGATTCCGGCGTGCGTTTAATGTTGCGTTTTCAATTTTAGCTATCGGATATTTCCTTATCGGCTCAGTTGGTATGAGTGCCTTCTCATCTGTTTACGGTGACTTTAATTTATACTGGCTGCTTCTTGTGTTTCTTATTTTAACTGCATTCGGCGGATCGTTTATTAAACCTTCTGTGCTTGGCACTGTTTCTGTCGCTTCAACTCCCGAAACAAAATCTCTCGGTTTTGCGGTTTATTACTGGCTTGTAAATGTCGGGGCTATGCTTGGACCAACGATAGCTTATCTTGTAAGAGATGAATTCGGTAATGAATTTGTCTACATAGTTTCATCGTTAAGCTGTCTGGCAATGCTTATTGTTAATCTTTTTCTTTATAAGGAAGTTAAAGTTGAATCAGACGCTGAAACAGAATCATTGGGAAAGAAAATTGCAAATCTGTTTGTTGTTTTAACTAACGTAAAGTTTATGATTTTCCTTTTGATTTATTCTTTGTACTGGATAATCTTCTGGCAGGAATTTATAATCGTTCCTTATTACATAACGGATTTTATTGATAAAAATGCTCCGTATGAACTTGTACAATCCTGGGCTGGAGCTGGAGCTATAATTCTTTTACAAATACCTATTAATCGTCTTACAAAGAATATAAGCACTCAAAATGCAATAATACTTGGTTTCGTTATATCCGGTTTAATTTGGGTGATAATCGGAATTTATCCAAGTATACCTACAATTGCTGCCGGTATTGTTGCATTTGCAATTGGTGAAATGATCCAGGCACCGAGATATTATGAATACATTTCCGAGATTGCTCCCAAAGGTCAGCAGGGTTTGTTCCAGGGTTATGCTTTTCTGCCGATTGCTATTGCAAGATTTGTAGGGGATCCGTTTGGCGGATGGCTTTATCAGACAGCAAAAGGACAAAATAAACCTGAATTAGTCTGGTTTGCATTGATTGGTGTTGGCGTTTTAGGTGCAGTACTAATGATACTTTACAGTAAGTTTGTGAAAAAAGAATCAATTAAATGAACAAGTTTTTATGAAAATTTGTTAAATAAACTACCATTTAATATTTTTTGACTGATGAAAAATTTCTTAAAAAAAATAAATTATAAAAAAATACTCCTTTACCTTGGCATTTTTACAGTTGCGCTAGTCATATTTGATTATCTTATTATGCCCTGGTACGTCTCTGCCGATGAAGTGCAGGTTCCAAGAGTTATCGGTCTTAACCAGGATGAAGCGATTGGAAAGCTATCTGATGATAATTTGGATGCAGTTATTGCCGGGGAAAGATTTGATGAAAAATATCCAAAAGGTATAGTAATATTTCAGAAACCACTTCACGGATCAATAGTTAAAGAAGGAAGAAGAATTTTTCTGTTTGTCAGCAGCGGTGTTCCTATGGTTAAGGTACCGGACTTACGAGGTAAACAACTCAGGGATGCACGGCTAACGCTTGAAAAAATGGAATTGATACTTGGTGATACAACTATGGTTGAAGCAGAAGATGAAAAACTTACTGTGCTGGATCAGGGTTTTTATCCCGGCAGGGAAGTTAAGAGGGGAACAAGAGTATCATTAACTTTAAGCGCAGGTAAACAGGTTGGTTTAATTGCCGTTCCTGATGTTATAGGTAAAACACTTTCACAGGCAGAAAAGATTTTGCTTGAAAATAAACTTACAGTCGGAAGATTGAATTATCAGCCTTCGTTTTCTCTTTTACCGAATACGATTATTGACCAATATCCAAGCAGCGATACTTTTGTTAAGGAAGGTACAAGTATTGATTTATTCGTTACCAAGGATGTGGATACTCCAAAGGAACTTGAGGAAAACTAATGAAAAAAATTGCTCCTTCGATTTTAAATGCTGATCTGTCAAATCTTTCTCAGCAAATCAGGTACGTTGAAATTGGCGGTGCTGACTGGATTCATTGTGATATTATGGATGGGCAGTTTGTACCAAACATTACTTTTGGACCTCCTGTTGTTAAAGCTGTTAAGAATTCTACGCGCCTTCCGGTTGACGTTCACTTAATGATTGAAAATGCTGAGAAATATCTTGAGTCGTTTGTAGAAAATGGTGCTGATATTTTGACCGTGCACCAGGAAGCACAGGTTCATTTAAACAGAACTTTAACAAGAATAAAAGAACTTGGAATAAAAGCCGGAGTATCGGTAAATCCTTCCACACCTGTTTATACTTTGCATGAAGTTCTTGAATTGGTTGACCTGATTCTCATTATGACTGTAAACCCGGGTTTCGGAGGTCAGTCATTTATTGAATCGACATTAAGAAAGGTTGAACAGCTAAGCGCACTAAGGGAAAGAAACGGTTACAAATTTTTAATAGAAACCGACGGCGGAATTTCCAAAGAGAATATTCTTTCCGTCTCAAATGCAGGATGTGATGTTTTTGTAGTTGGCTCGGCTATTTTCAAAAGCGACAACATTTCTGCTACTACAACTGAATTGAAAAATTTAGTAAATACAATTATTGTTTAATTAACTGAGGATTAAATGCAAAAGTTAGCATTGGTTGGTGGTAAAGTTATAACGCCTTTCAGAGTGATTGAAAACGGAACAATTGTAATAGAAAGCTCAAAGATCTATGAACTTGGTAAAAGTTCAGACGTTAATATTCCAGGTGATTGCCAGGTTATTGATATAAGCGGTAAAATGATTTCTCCGGGATTTATTGATTTGCTTGTTCACGGCGGCGGCGGTTATGGCTTTGCCGATCCAACTAAAGAAAGTATTGAAAAAGTAAGTGATTATTTTATAAGCCATGGCTCAACTGCTATGCTTGCAGCATTATTTGCAAAACCATATGATCAGCTTCTTAGTGATATTCGCAGACTTGCCAAATATATTATGAATAACCCTGATTCAAATATTAAAGGTATTCATATGGAAGGTCCTTATTTGAATCCTGACTTAAAAGGTGCAATGAATGAAGGTTACTTATGGAAACCAACTGTTGATTCCTGGATGGATATGTGGGAAGCCTCGAGAGGATTAATTAAAATGATGACTATAGCACCTGAATTACCAGGAGCTATAGAAGTTATGAGGGAAGCAGCAAACGAAGGCGTAGTGCTTTCTATTGGCCATTCTATGGCATATTATGAAGACATTGAACTTGCAATAGACAACGGTGCTGCACATGTTACGCATATGTTTAACGCAATGCGCCCATTCCATCATCGTAAACCGGGAGTTATTGCCGGTGCACTTTTAAGAGACGAATTAAAAATAGAATTAATTGCAGATACAATGCATGTTCACCCTGCTATTATGGAGATGCTATTAAAGTTTAAAAAAGCAAGCGGCATAATACTAATTACAGATTCAATACGCGCTGGTGGTATGCACGAAGGTGAATATGAATTTGCGGACCAGAAAGTTATAATGGAAGGCGGCAAAGCTTACCTTGAAGACGGTACATTAGCCGGAAGTACTCTTACACTTCCAATGGCTGTAAAAAACATGGTTCAGACTGCAGGAGCCAAAATTACAGATGCAATAAGAATGGCTTCATTAAACGGTGCAAAAGTTTTATCTGTTGAAGACAGAAAAGGAATATTAGCTGCCGGAAAAGATGCGGACCTTGTTGTTTTGAATGAGGATTATACTGTTGAAATGACAATTATGATGGGAAAAATCAGATACCAGAGAAAAGAAGAATAGAAATTTCCTGAAGATATAATTCCAGAAATATTAGCTAACTAATTTGGTGCTGTTATGAATATTCAGATTATCAATATTTCATTTCCGGAAGTATTCCAGAGATACAGCAGAAAGTATAATATTTTCAGGGAGTTTTATGAATTTGGTTTATCTGCACTTGAGTTAAGGAATATTTCAAATGAAAATGCCGGCGATATCCATAAAATAATTCTTGAAAAAAAAGAAATCTGCTATAAAGCAAAAAACGGCTCCGGTGAATTTTCTGATTTATTAGTGCTTGGAAACCTGAGTTCGTTCAAACAATTAGCAAAGGAAATATTAGCACGAGGCAAAGAAGATTTAGGTTATAAAATTTCTTCTGTACTCAGAAACTATTCAGATTACGATCAGCTTAGTATCAGTATCGGTGGCAAAGATTATAAGCTTACAGACAATTATATAATTGGAATATTGAATGTCACACCTGATTCTTTTTCTGACGGAGGAAAATATTTAAATCCGGAACAGGCACTAAACCATGCTTATCAGATGATAAATGAAGGGGCAGACTTTATTGATATCGGCGGTGAATCTTCCAGACCCGGTTCAGACCCTGTATCAGCAGAAGTTGAATTGCAGCGTGTAATTCCTATAATTGAAGGGATTAAAAAGCAATTTCCTAAAATAAATTTATCCGTCGATACAACGAAACATGAAGTTGCATCTGAGGCTCTCAGAAAAGGAGTTTCAATTATAAATGATATAAGCGGCGGAAATTTCGATCCTAAAATTCTAGAAGTAACAAAAAAATATAATGCGGCTTTTGTAATAATGCATCTTCCCGGAACCCCGAAGGATATGCAGCAGAATCCACACTATGATGATGTTGTTACGGA
The DNA here is from genome assembly GCA_003599415.1 of Ignavibacteriales bacterium. Lineage (GTDB taxonomy): Bacteria > Bacteroidota > Ignavibacteria > Ignavibacteriales > SURF-24 > SURF-24. Next base: position 8,694 of record QZKB01000013.1, read on the forward strand.
AGTTTATGATAATCTTCAGGATAAAATTAACAGGGCTAAAAAGACCGGTATTAAAAATATTTTAGTTGATCCCGGTATTGGTTTCGGTAAAAGAGTAAAAGATAATTTTGAATTGATAAAGCGGCTTGACGAATTCAAATGCCTTGGTATGCCTGTTCTTATAGGGATATCAAGAAAATCATTCCTTGGCAAAACGTTAAATCTTAATGTGGATGAAAGAGAATCTGCCACGCTTATATCGGAAACCTTATCAATTAAAAAAGGTGCAAGGTTTATAAGAACACACAATTGCAAAAATGCTGTTCAAGCTAAACAGCTGTTTAAATATTTCAATAACCCGGATGAAATAAATGTTTGAGCTTTTCAAAATAGGCTTCATTACTGTTACTTTCTTAGATATACTTGATATCTTCATCGTAGCATTTATTTCATACAAAGTTTATAATATTATTAAAGGTACAATCGCATCGCAGATATTTATCGGTATGCTGTTTGTCGGAATGTTATCCTTTATTGCTCAGGCAATAAATTTAAAGGCTCTTGGATGGTTGTTAAAAATAATTACTGATATCTGGGTAATTGCTTTTATTGTCTTATTCCAGCCAGAGTTAAGAAGAATTTTGCTGCTTGTAGGCAAAAATCCTTTCTTCAAATTCTTCGGAAAAAATGATGAGAAAAACATTGCAAGTATAATTACTGATGCAGCCTTTGAACTGTCTCAGCATCAGCACGGGGCCTTGATTGTTATAACTAAATCTACAGGCATTAAAGGTATAATGGAATCAGGTACGCAACTCAGTGCTAAACTAAGCAAAGGACTTTTGCGTTCAATTTTCTATCCCCGTTCTCCTTTACATGATGGTGCCGTTATTATTAAAAATGATATTATTGAAGCAGCAAGATGCACTTTACCGTTATCCCAGAATACTGTAATGGATGGACATCCATTGGGAATGAGGCATCGCGCGGCACTTGGAATTACTGAAGTGGCAGATGTTTTATGTGTGGTTGTTTCCGAAGAAACGGGTAGTATATCAATTGCCGAAGAAGGTAAATTATTGCGGGGTTTATCTAAGGAAGCATTAAGGTTGAGGTTATCGTTTATGTTAGGTAACCCTAAAAAAGGATTAAGAAGTATTATAGAGGAAGTGAGCAAATAAGAACGGCTTTATATGCCAAAGAAAATAAAAGGATTAACGAATAACATTTCGTTTCGGTTATCTGCAGAGATTATTCTTAAATTCAGGTATAATGAAGTAAGGAAAAAATCCAGAGATTATCTTCATACAGATACAATTGAAAATTTACACGACCTTCGCATTTCTTTCAGACGACTTAGATATTCACTTGAGAACTATGAAATTTGTTTCAACAAAAAAGAACACAAGTTGACCCTTGACTACCTTAAGTTTATGCAGGATCTTATAGGAGAGGGAAGAGACTTGGACGTTCTTGAAGAAAAAATAAAACAACTTTCAAAAGAAAATAATCTTGAAATTCCCGCTTCATTGTTTAATAAGATTGTTTTTCAAAAGGAAGAGATTAAGCATAACATAAAACTTGAACTGATGAAGTTTCTGAATGATAAAAGAATAAAAAGTTTTTTTAATACAAAATCATAAGAGGGTAATAATGAAGTTAAGATATTTTTCACATTCGGCTTTTCAGATAACAACAAGTCATAACAAGACTATTCTTATCGATCCGTTCCTGGATAATAATCCAACTTCACCCGTAAAATCCGATGAAGTACAAGCCGATTACATAATTATTACGCACGCTCACGGAGATCATTTTGGTGATTCAATTAAAATAGCGAAGCGAACCAAACCGGTATTCATTTGTGTAGATGAACTTGCAAATTATTTTATCTCCAAAGGTTTCAATGCGCACAATATGCACATTGGTGGCAGCTGGAATTTTGATTTCGGAAAAGTAAAGTTTACAATAGCACATCATGGTTCTGCAACTCCGGAAAGCACTTACGCAGGTAATCCCGCCGGAGTAATTATTAATGCAGACGGAAAAAGTGTTTATCATACCGGCGATACCGGGTTATTCTACGATATGAAATTAATAGGTGAAATGAACAGCATAGATTACATGCTTTTACCAATCGGAGATAACTACACTATGGGAATTACTGATGCTGTAAAAGCGGTTGAATTGGTAAATCCCAAAATTGCAATTCCTATGCATTACAATACATTCCCTGTAATCCAGGCTGACCCGCATGTGTTCCAAAAAACACTTGAGAAACATGGAAGAAGCTGTATGGTGCTTGAATATGGCCAGGAGATAGAACTCTAAAGTTCTATCTCTCTTCATTTCCAACTTAACACTTCAGTATTAACAATTTCGTTAATTAGCTTTTTATTATTATTTTTTGTTAAATAAAATTTGATTTAGAGTAGGCTGTTTTTTATTAAATGTCTAAAATTATCTCAATTGCGAACCAAAAAGGCGGTGTAGGCAAAACTACAACTGCAATAAATTTATCTGCATCAGTAGCTGCCGCAGAAAACCGTACGTTGCTTATTGATATCGATCCCCAGGCAAATTCAACATCTGGTTTGGGTTTGGAAGGAAAAGATAAATCTATTTATGAAGTTTTAGTTGGCGCTGAAGAAATTCAGAACTGTATATCAACCACGTATATGCCGTACTTAGATATTTTACCGTCTACAATTAACCTTGTTGGAGCAGAAGTAGAACTTGTTAATATCGATAACAGGGAAAAGCTATTACAAAATTCTCTGGAAACCATACGGGATAATTACGATTTCATTTTTCTTGATTGTCCGCCTTCACTAAGCATTCTTACTTTAAATGCTTTAACTGCTTCTGATTCTGTTCTTATTCCTGTTCAATGTGAGTATTTTGCATTAGAAGGACTTGGACAGTTGCTTAATACCATCAATATTGTAAAAAAGCATTTCAATCCTGAACTGGTTATTGAAGGAGTTTTGCTTACAATGTTTGATACAAGGCTACGTTTATCCAACCAGGTAGCAGATGAGGTAAAAAAATATTTTGGTGAGAAAGTTTTCAATACAATTATCCATCGTAATGTAAGAATTTCTGAGTCACCGAGTTACGGCAAACCTGTTATTCTTTATGATGCTGTTTCTACCGGCGCGCAAAATTATATTGGTTTGGCAACGGAGTTAATGAAAAGGAATAACATAAAAACATCAGGTGATAATGGATCAAGTGAATAAATTAAGACCCGGTTTAGGCAGAGGTCTGGATGCCCTGATTTCCCCTAATCTTAAAAGCAGTGATCAGAATTTAACTGTATCTGCAAAAAGCATTAAACCTGATGACGGTCAAAGCTATGAGATACTTGTAAAAATTCCTGTCTCTGCAATTAATCCTAATCCATATCAGCCAAGGACAAACTTTGATCCCGAAGCCTTAGATGAATTAAAAAAATCAATTCTATCGAACGGACTAATTCAACCTATAACAGTAAGAAGGGCCGGCTATCAAAAGTATGAATTAATTTCCGGTGAACGCAGGCTAAGAGCTTGTAAAGATATTGGCTACAAGGAAATTCCCGCTTACATTATTAAGGTTGAAACCAAGGAAGCGATGCTTGCTCTTTCCCTTATTGAGAATATCCAAAGGGAAAAGCTGAACCCGATTGAAATTGCTATTGCATACAGACGTTTGCTTGATGAATGCAATATGTCTCATGAGATGATTGCCGAGCAGGTTGGTAAAGACAGAACTACAATTACGAACCAGATCAGGCTTCTCAAGTTACCAAAAGAGATTCAGGATTATCTTATTAAAGAAGAAATAAGTACAGGTCATGCGCGTGCTTTAATTAATCTGCCAGGCGAAAAACTTCAATTAGAAATTGTTCACAAAATTATTGAAGAAAATCTTTCTGTTAGAAAAGTAGAAAATCTGGTCAAAAAGTATCTTGCACAAGGTAACACTCAAAGAAGCGTAAAAATAAATACTGCAGCTTCCAATCTTCAGAACCTGTCTCAGAAAGACATAGAGGACAAGCTAAGAAAAATATTCGGAACCAAGGTTATCTGTAAACAAAAGTCGGGTGGCAGCGGTGAAATTGTTATTGAATTCTACTCAAACGACGAACTTGAAAGATTATTTGAACTCTTCGATATACTTGAAAAAGGTTATAATTAAAATATTACTGCTTGTTGCTCTGTTATCGGTTCCTGGATTTTCGCAAACCGATTCTCTTACTCAAAGCGATACCTCCGCTTCTCAAAGTTATGTAATGAAAAAATCTTCTATAGGTGCCTTGCTCAGAAGCGCAATAATTCCAGGCTGGGGACAAATCTACAATGAATCTTACTGGAAAGCACCAATCGTGTGGGGATTTACCGGATACTTCCTTTATAACTGGATTAGGAATAATAACAAGTACAAGGACTATGCTTCATTATATTCAAATAGTCTAACCCTTAGTGATAATGTCGCAAACATTAATAATTTGCGTAGTTATTATAAGGAATCAAGAGATTTTTATCATGACCAGAGAGATTTATTTACTATTTATATGTTTATTACGTATGCGCTTAATTTATTAGATGCTTATGTTGATGCTCATCTGTTTGATTTTAATGTTGATGAAGAACCGATGACAAATTCGATGAGGCTTAACGTCAGAATAAATTTTTAGCTAATGAAGTATTTTCATTGTTTGGTTCGTCAAAACCGAAAAAGAAGTTTAATATGAAAAATGTACAAATCTGTAAAAATTGTTCTGCGGAAAATCCGTTTTACCAGTTGAACTGTATAAAATGCAATTCATATCTTAGAGAAAGAGTTGTCAATATCGATTTGTGGGATACTATCGGGAAAATGATTGAATCTCCTTCAGTTATGTTCAGGAGAATTATTTTTGCCGAACATAAAAATTTTACTTTCCTTTTAACATTTTTTATTGCACTAAAAATATTAATCAACTCATTTATTGTAATTCCTTATTTTAAGTTGGATTCATATCTGTCAAACAACTTATTTGTCTATTCTGTATTCAGCATAATCTTAGTCTACATATTAATTTATGCTTCTGCTGCTGTCCTGAAAGTTCTCACCGGAATATTCAATCTTAAGTCGCGTGTTAGTGATAATTCAGCCGTTATTATTTATGCATTCATCCCATATATATTTGGTTTGGTAATACTCTTCCCGGTTGAGTTGGTTTTATTCGGGCAATATCTATTTTCTGTAAATCCTTCTCCGTTTATGTTAAAGGAATTTGCAAGCTATGTTGTTCTGGGTATAGAAGGAATTCTATTTTTGTGGGGCATAACATGGTTATTTTTGGGAATCAATTCATTTACCAAAACGAAAATCTTCTCCTTATTTTCTGCGGTAATAATATTTTTAATAGTAAATCTGTTCCCGCTACTTCTTCTGCTGATTTAGTTTATAAACATAAAATATTTCTAAAGGAATTTATTAATGAAATCAATTTTTGAAAAAGAAAAAGAATTATTTCTTCCAACCTACAACAGGATCCCAATTGAAATTTCTCATGGTGAGGGGGTATATCTCATAGATAAAACAGGCAAAAAGTATATGGATTTTTTTTCCGGGCTTGCTGTAAACGCTTTGGGATATGCTCATCCCAAAATTGTTAAAGCAGTATCGGAACAGATTTCGAAGTATGCGCATCTTTCAAATAATTATATAACTGATATTCAGGTTGAGTTTACAGAAAAGCTTCTGAAATATTCCAAAATGTCCAAAGCATTTTTAACTAACAGCGGAACAGAAGCAATTGAAGGTACATTAAAACTTATTCGTTTAAAAGTCGGACCGGAGAAAAAAATATTTTCACTGACAAATTCATTTCATGGCCGGACCTATGGTGCAATGACATTAACAGCAAGGGAGAAGTACAAAAAGGGATTTGAACCTTTGCTACCTAATATTTTTCATATAAATCATAATGATATTGAAGATTTACAAGATAAGATTAATGAAGAAACTGGTGCAGTAATTTTAGAATTCATTCAGGGTGAAGGCGGAATAAACGAAGCCTCAGAAGGATTTCTGAAAAAATTAATTGAATTAAAAGAAAAGTACGGTTTTATTCTCGTTGCAGATGCGATTCAAGATGGTATTGGGAGAAGCGGAAAAGCTTTTGTACATGAGTATTTCAATATTAAACCTGATATAATTGTTGCGGCAAAAGCTATTGGTGGAGGATTACCCTTAGGAGCATTTTTAACAACAGATGAATTTACAGATGTCTTTCATGTTGGTCAGCATGGTACAACCTACGGCGGAAATCCTGTTTGCTGCGCTGCCGGTAAAGTAGTTTTGGAAGAAGTTTTTGAAAATGGTTTGATTGAAAAGGTAAATGAACTTGGGGCTTATTTTAAGAATGAATTAATGTTTTTACAAAAACAATTTCCGGATAAAATAAAGGAAGTAAGAGGCAGAGGATTTATTCTTGGTGTTGAATTACACACGGAAGGTGCAATATATGTAAAGCAATTTAGAACTGCCGGTATTCTTGCTAATTGTACTAATCTTAAGGTGATACGGATTTTACCTCCCTTAACATCAAACAAAGAAAATATTGATTTCTTCTTAAATACATTTAAAATGATTCTTGAAAGTAATTAGTAAATGAAAATTAAAACAAATGTCCTGATAATTGGTAGTGGCATTGCCGGCTTATATGCTGCATTAAATATTGATCCCAAGTATGAAGTATATGTTGTTACTAAAAAGAACAGTACTGAATCAAATACTAATTACGCCCAGGGTGGTATTGCATCTGTTATTGATTCATCCGACTCTTTCCAGAAACATATTAATGATTCTGTGATTGCCGGGGCCGGTCTTTGCAGGCAGAATATCGTTGAAATAATGGTGAAGGAAGGACCACAGAGAATTAATGATTTGATAAATCTTGGCACCAACTTTTCCTACAAGAATGGCAATCTCGATCTTGCTAAAGAGGGAGGGCATTCTGAAAAAAGAATTGTACATGCTGCTGATTTAACAGGAAGCGAAGTTGAAAGGTCTTTGCTGGAAGCTGTTAATCGACGTAGGAACATTCATTTGCTCGAAAATCATATTGCAATTGATCTTATAACCGAACACAACGTTTTGAATTTAAGGAATCAAGTTAGCGATACTAGACATTGTTGGGGAGCTTATATTCTTGATATAAATAATAATATAGTTATAACATTCATCTCCAATGTTACAATTCTTGCAACGGGTGGTTTGGGGCAGGTTTATCTGCATACTACTAATCCGCAAATAGCAACCGGTGATGGATTTGCAATTGCTTATAGGGCAGGGGCCAAAATCGGTAATATGGAATTTATTCAGTTCCATCCAACTTCTTTTTATAGTAATGAAGTTGGAAGTATTTTTAACCCTTCGTTTTTAATCTCTGAAGCTGTAAGAGGTTTTGGCGGCAAGTTAAGACTTAAAACAGGTGAAGAATTTATGCATAAGTACGATTCACGCTTGGAACTTGCTCCAAGGGATATTGTAGCAAGGGCAATAGATAATGAATTAAAAAAACGCGGTGATGATTATGTTTTCCTGGATGTTACTTTTAAAAATTCAGATGATATAAAAGAACATTTCCCTCATATTTATAAAAGATGTTTAGAGAAGGGAATTGATATAACCCAAGATTATATTCCGGTTGTACCCGCGGCTCACTATTCATGCGGTGGGGTGTTAGTTGATAGTAACAGCCACTCTTGCTTAAATGGATTATATGCGTGTGGTGAAATTTCAATGACGGGTGTACACGGTGCGAACAGATTAGCAAGTAACTCACTATTAGAAGCACTTGTTTTCTCACACAGAGCTGCTAATCAAATTAATCTTAACTTAAATTCCATTGATTCCATTCCTGAAATACCGGAATGGGATGATTCAGGTACACTTTCGGCAGATGAAAAGGTCATGATTTCACATAGTTTCAGAGAAGTAAAACAATGTATGTGGGATTATGTAGGAATTGTAAGATCAGATTTACGATTGCAGCGAGCAGAAGATCGCATAAAACTGCTTCATAAAGAAGTTGAAGAATTGTATAAGAAGACAAAAGTATTTGAAGATATACTTGAGTTAAGAAACCTGATTATTTGTTCTCTTATTATTATTGAATCAGCAAAATTAAGAAAGGAAAGCAGGGGATTACATTACACATTAGATTATCCTGAATTATTAGATCCTCAGGAAACAATTATTCAGAATATAATCTTATAAATCATGTAAGAATTTTTCGATAATTAATCCATATCTTATACCTTTAGTACTAACTATAACTTCTTTTATTTTTAAAAGATCACTCAATTTATACAATAAAAGTGTACCACTTAAAATTATATCTTCACGTCCGGTTAATATTTTGGGATGTTTGCTTAGTAATTCTTTTGAATTATAGCTTGCAAAATGGTCAATAAAATTTTTCAAATCAATTTGTGATAGAATTGTTCTGTCAACAATATGTTCATCATATTCATCTATCTGATTTTTAATTGCTGCAATAGAAGTTGGTGTACCTGCAACTGCAATTGTCGGAAGTCCTGGTGAAATTTCTGTAAGATCATCTAAAAAAATATTTGTTATATATTTATTGAGGTTAAAAATTTCTTCAGGCGTTGGAGGATCATTATTAAAAAACTGTTCACTTAAACTAACAACTCCGATGGGATAACTTTTTCTAAATTGTATTTTACTTTCTTTACCATAAATTATTTCTGTACTGCCACCACCAATATCAATTACAGTACTCTCACTTAACACATCAGGATAAATAGCACCGAGATAACTTAATTCAGCTTCTTTTTCCTTAGTAACAATTTCAATTTTTAAATTCAATGAATTGTAAATTTCTTCCAATATTTCATCCGAGTTTTGAGCGATTCGAAATGCATTGGTTCCGGCAGTAAAAATATATTCGCATTGATACTTTTCAATTAAAAAAAGATACTCTTCAAGAATCAATTTCAAATGTTCTATTTGTGGTCTCTCAATTTTACCATTTTGTTTCAATCCTTTACCAATGCGAGGCATACGGTATTCATTTATGATTGGAATGATCTCTTTTGGCTCAGGATTAATATCAGCTATAAGTAAAATGACAGTATTTGTTCCAACATCAATTGCAGCAACATTCATATTTTTTTAATATCTTTTCGACAAATATATAAGATTATTATGGAAAAATTTAAAACTCCGGTTAAATTTATTTTGTTTATCACTCTACTGAGCGGTGTTCTCTGGTTGGGAAGTTATACTGCTAGATTATTTTTAACGTACCAGTTATTTCAACCAAAGAATCTTTCATTTAAATCCTATATCAATGCAAGTAACATAACTGGAATTTATACAACTCTTACTCCAATAATTACATTTACCTTTATCTGTTATATCGTTTTTCTTATAGGCTTTACTTTATTTCTTTTTGTATCCAAAATAAGTCTTAAGAAAGAAGGCTGGCTTTTTATAATCCTGCTAATTATTTATATAACAGCACCCTTCGAACTTTTTCTTATGACTCTTGATTGGAAAACAATTATGATTTTATTGACTGAAAATTTTAAGTCCGAAGAAATTACTCAGTTGTTTATGAAAAGGTTATCTCTTTTAAGTTCCTTTTCACTTATTGAGATATTTTCTTTTGTGGGTATAATCTTTCTGGCAGTATTTAAACCTTTGAGAATAAAATCCTAATATGAAACTAAAAGAAAAAGAATTTGAAGAAGTCTTAGATGAACTTAAATCGTTAGCGAATGAACTTGGTGCTACTGTTAGATTCGAAAAAGGAGATTTTAAAGGAGGATATTGTTTATTAAAAGATTCAAAAGTTATTGTTATAAATAAAATGGCTAACCTGCAGAGAAAAGTGATGATACTTTCGGCAGCTTTAAAAGAACTTGGTATAGAATCTATTTACCTAAGTCCAAAATTAAGGGAAATTATTGAAGAAATGGTTGAGAGTAATGATGAAAATTCTAATACTAAACGGTCCTAATCTGAATTTGTTGGGGAAAAGAGATAAATCGCACTACGGTGAGCACAGTCTTTCCGATATTGAAAATCTTGTAAAAGATGAATTCAAAAATCATTTATTCGAATTTTACCAGTCCAATTCAGAAGGCGAATTAGTTGATCAGATTCAAAAAGCAGAAACTTACTTTGATGGGATAATCATCAATCCCGGTGGTTATGCTCATACATCAGTTGCAATAAGAGATGCATTAAACGAATCAAATTTACCTAAGATAGAAGTTCATCTGTCAAATCTTGCTAAAAGAGAAGAGTTTAGACAAATCAACATTACTGCATCTGTCTGTGATGGTTATTTGTCTGGTTTCAAACATTTAGGATATTTAGCCGCAGTTTATTTATTAGAAAAAATCAAGCAGAGAACTTTTTGATATTTTTATGCGAATGTAAATTTTTTCTAATCGAAATTACTAATTGAATTATCTAAAAAGCTTAGTCTTAATATTTTACAAACAATATCTATTGTAAATATTGAAATTTGATGCTCATTTTTGTATTTTGAAATCAAAATTCTAGAGTCTCAAATGAAAGACCTGAGTATTAAAAAATTATATTATTCAATAAGTGAAGTAAGCAAACTTGCTGATTTAGAACAATATATCTTAAGGTATTGGGAAACTGAATTTGAAGAGTTAAAACCTTCCAAGAACCGGGCAGGAAACAGGATCTATACAAATAAAGATATCCAAACAATAATGAAGATTAAAAAATTACTCAGGGATGAAAAATATACAATTGAAGGTGCGAAGAAAATTATTAAAGACAAAACAGAAGAAGATGGTGAGCAAACTCAGTTATTCCCGGAACCAGCAATAACAAAAGAAATAAAAAAGAGCCCTGAAAGCAGTAATAATAATTTCCAGAATGAATTAGTTGAAATAAGAAACTTCTTACTTGATATTTTTAATAAGATTTAAAATTTCGGAACGTGGCGCAGTCCGGTAGCGTACTTGAATGGGGTTC
>QZKB01000035.1 GCA_003599415.1 Ignavibacteriales bacterium
ATGCAAAAGAAAAAGCTGAAAAATCAGATAGACTTAAAAGTGAATTTTTGGCTCAGATGTCTCATGAAATACGTACACCGATTAATACAATTCTTAGCTTTAATTCATTGCTTAGAGAAGAACTTGAAGATAAAGTTTCTGAAGATTTGCGGACATCATTCAGAACAATAGAAAACGGTGGAAGGAGATTGATAAGAACTATTGACCTGATCCTGAATATGTCGCAGTTACAAACCGGAAGCTACGATCTGAACATCAGAGAATTTGATATACTGAATGATATACTCGAAAACATTTATCTTGAATTCAAAAACTTTGCAGATAACAAAAACCTGAAATTAGATCTAATTTGCAAAACGAATCTTACTAGAATAGACGGAGATTATTTTACTATTGTCCAGATATTTTCGAACCTGATTGATAATGCAATCAAATATACAAACGAGGGGTCCGTAGAAATTATCATTTACCTAAATTCTGCAAGTGAGCTTTGCATTGATGTTAAAGATACGGGAATAGGGATATCTGAAGAATTTATGCCGAGACTTTTTACTCCGTTTACCCAGGAGGAAAGCGGTTATACAAGAACTTATGAAGGCAATGGTTTAGGACTTGCGCTAGTAAAAAAATATGCTGAAATGAATAACATCGAAATTATTGTTAATAGTAAGAAGGATAGGGGTAGTACATTTACAGTTAAATTTTGTAAAAGCTTAAATTAAATTTAATCCTGTTAATAAAATTCCAAAAATTTTGCAAGTAAATTGTTTTGCAACTTTTTGCTCTTGACTTTGATATCAATTGGGATTTAGTTTACGCACTGCCATTACATTCAAAATAACATACTATTAATTAACGGTAGGATATGAACAAATATTTTTTACTCTTTCTATTGTTGTCTGTTCTTTCATTTGCACAGGTTAACTCTCCCAAAAGGGAAATGCGGGGTGTGTGGGTTGCAACTGTAGCCAACATTGATTGGCCGAATACGACCGGTACCAGCACATCTGCCATTCAATCTCAGAAAAACGATTTAAGCAATATTTTCGATTCGCATAAAAGTTACGGTATGAATGCAATTTTTTTCCAGGTAAGAACCATATGTGACGCTCTTTATAAAAGTGATATAGAACCATGGTCTGGTTATCTTACAGGAATGCAGGGATCGGCTCCTTCCGATATTAACTACGATCCTCTGCAATTTGCAATTCAGGAAGCGCATAAACGTGGTATGGAATTGCACGCATGGCTAAATCCATACAGAGCTGAATTATCAGGTGGAAGCCAGGTATCATCCGGACATGTAATTAATAAACACCCTGACTGGATAATAAAATGCTCAACATCCGAATACAGGTTTCTAAATCCCGGTTTACCAGAAGTAAGAGAATACGTTGTTAAAATTATTATGGATATTGTAAGACGTTATGATGTTGATGGAATCCATTTCGATGATTATTTCTATCCTTATACTGAATATGGCCCATTTAATGATGACGATACGTTTAATAAATATCCTTATGGATTTACAGACAGGGCAAGCTGGCGGAAAAATAATGTGAACCTGTTATGCAAGATGATTAGCGACAGCATAAGAACTGTAAAACCATGGGTAAAATTTGGAATTAGTCCAAGTGGAAACATGGGTGTTAATTCAGGTATATATTGCGATCCTGTAGCTTGGCTAAAAGGTAATTATACAGATTCCACCGGAACTGCATTCTCAGGCACTCCTTATATAGATTACATTTTGCCACAATTATATACGGAAAGTTTAAGTATGATTGACAGTTGGATATCATCATCATTCTTAAATGGAAGAGCATTATATTGTGGTCAGGCTGCTTACAGGTATTCTTCATACGGCAATGATGAATTTCCGCTTGAAACAAAAATAGTAAGACGAACTGCTACAGCGGATGGCAGTGTGTTTTTCAGTTCGAAAAGTGTAACCAATAATCTTGGCGGATGCAATGACAGCATGAAATATACATATTATGCCAAACCGTCTTTAGTTCCACAGATGAGCTGGATGCCCGGAAGTTCTGTAAAACCCAATCCGCCGTCAAATTTAAGATTCATTAAAAATACATCCGGCAAATATGAATTGAACTGGGATAAATCATTGCCAACTATTGACGGTGATACTGCATTTGCATACTTAGTTTACAGGTTCAGCACTCAATCAGTTTACACCGATTCTGTTTCCCAGATTTTGGGGATCTCGGGAACAACAAAATTAACAACAAATGATGCTCGTTATTCAATAACCAAAGGAAATAATTATGCTGTTACAGCAGTGGACAGGTACTGGAATGAAAGTGAAGCAAGCAGTATAATAGTTCTTGATTCAACAAGTTTAATTCCGCAAAAGCCTGTTTTAGTTTCGCCGTCAAATAATGATGAGAACCAGAAATTAACGACTACACTTGTCTGGTCTGCTACTCAACTTGCAGAAAGATATTTAATTCAGGTTTCGTTGTACCCTGATTTTCACCAGGTTGTTTATAGTCTTTCCGAGTACCGGAAGACCTCACTTACATTTTCTAACATTGAACCCGGTCAAACATATTACTGGCGGGTTAAAGCATTTGGAGTTGTTGGGGAAAGTGAATTTTCTGATACGTTTGTTTTTACTTCAGGTATTCCTGTTGCTACAACTTTAATTTCACCGCCTCATACATCAAAAGATGTTAGTCTGACTCCAACTTTTATATGGAGCGCTATGGATAAAGCAACATCATATCATCTACAGGTTGCTACCACAGTGCAGTTTAATGCTTCTTCAATTATTTTTGATAAAACTGTAGCTGATACTTTTTATACAATGACCACACAGCTTTCAACGAATAAATTTTATTACTGGAGAGTAAGTTCGATGAACTCATTAGGTGAAAGCGGTTGGTCAGATCAGTTTGGTTTTAAAACAAGTACGACTACAGATATTAAAGAGGTCAATCTTATACCAAAGGAAACCAGGCTGTTACAGAATTTCCCAAATCCTTTTAATCCGTCAACGGTCATCAGTTATCATTTGGCCGAACAATGTAATGTAAGGTTAAAAGTATATGATCTGCTTGGCAGAGAAGTTGCTCTACTGGTTAATTCGAACCAGCCTGCAGGAATTTATAATTTTGAACTTGATGCAAGAGAGTTAGGATTAACAAGTGGCATCTATCTTTACCAGTTGATTACCGATTCAAACAGCAAGTCCGGGAAAAATATTATAACTAAAAAGTTTATACTGATGAAATAATTCGGGGAATGAACCATGCGTAATTTAAAATGACTTTAAATTATGCCGGTTAAATATGAAGATTATTATAAGTAATTTTAGATAAAAAAAAAGATGAGTAAATAATGAAGAAAATTTTATTGAGCATTCTGATTTTTGTACTGACCATAAATTTGAATTCTCAGACTAATTTGCCCAAGCGTGAATTAAGAGGAGTTTGGGTTGCTTCACTTGGAATAGACTGGCCGCCGCGGGTTGGAAATTCACAGTCGGATGTTGATTATCAAAGACAAAGTATTAAAGAGCTGTTTGATTTCCATAAATCAATTAATCTTAATGCTATATTCTTTCACGTACGTCCTCACTGCGATGCAATTTATAAAAGCAATTATGAGCCATGGTCTCAATACCTTACGGGTTCGCAGGGATTAGCGCCTGCAGATACATCATATGATCCTTTGCAAGTTGCTATTGAAGAAGCACACGAACGAGGGATGGAATTACACGCATGGTTAAATCCTTACCGTGCATTATTATCCGGTGGTAATGTTGGTTCTGTCTCATCTAAGCATGTTATTAAAACTCATCCGGAATGGATATTAAAATGTAATGGAAGCGAATACAGGTTTCTTGATCCGGGAAATCCAAGAGTAAGAGAATATCTTGTTAAAATAATTATGGATATTGTACGCCGGTACGATGTCGACGGGATTCATTTTGATGATTATTTTTATCCGTATTCTGATTACGGCACATTCAATGATGATGCATCTTATGCTGCGTATAAATACGGATTTACAAGCAAAGCAAACTGGAGAAAAAATAATGTTAATCTTTTGTGCAAAATGATTAACGACAGTATTAAGGTTGTTAAACCGTGGGTTAAATTCGGAATTAGCCCTTCAGGTAATCCATCTGTTAATGTTGGAATTTATTGTGATCCTGCTGCCTGGTTAAAAGGAAGTTACACTGATACTCTGGGTGTTGCGCATACAGGTACTCCATATATTGATTATATTTTACCACAATTGTATTGGGTTCAATATAATAACCAACTACCAAATTGGAATAATGTTTCTTTTTTAAATGGCAGACATTTGCTTATCGGGCATGCAGCTTACAGGTATACTGAATCAAGTTTTCCCAAGACTGAATTGAACTGGGAAATTAATAAGAACAGGCAATATCCTGCCACTATACAGGGAAGCGTTTATTTCAGTTCCAAAAGCTTAACCGGAAATTTAGCCGGGTGTGCCGATACTTTAAAAAACAATTTCTACAGGTATCCGTCGTTAAATCCAATAATGAATTGGCAGGATACATTAGCACCGAACAAACCGAATAACTTCAGCTTTGGTAAACTAAACAGCACAGGAATAAATGCTTTGTTATGGGATAAGCCATTTGTATCTGCAGATGGTGATACGGCAAAGTTTTATGTTATTTACAGGTTGAACAAATCTACAATAACCGATGAGGATATTGATAACCCTGCAAATATTGAATTTGTTACAAGCAATAAATACTACATTCCTGAGGTTTCGGATAAGGGAAATTATTTTTATGTAACAGCACTAGACTTTAACAATAACGAAAGTGAACCGACGACTTCGGTAGAAATATCTATTCCTGCTGTACCTGAACTTTCTCTTCCGGCTGATGATGATGAATCACAGAAAGATACGGTTGTAATCAGATGGAAATCGAGTACCAATGCCGGGAAATATTATGTCATGTTTTCAGGCGATTCGTTATTTACTTCACCAATTTTAAATAATGTAACTACACAGGATACGTTTATTTTAATTACCGGGTTGGCCGGACAACAGAAATATTACTGGAAAGTAAAAGCCGAAAATGCAGCCGGTACAAGTGACTATTCGGAGACATTTAATTTTAAAACTGCTTTCCCTGTCGCACCAACATTGGCTGATCCCGTACATGCTTCAACTAACGTTAATCGTAATGTAACCTTCAAGTGGTTTAATGACCCAAATGCTTCAACATACAGGATACAAATTGCATCGAGTATGACTATAAGTCCTTCCACATTATTAATGGACTCATCAAAAATTACAGATACAACAATTACTTTTTTAAATTTTGCTGCAACAAAAAATTATTTCTGGCGCATAGGTTCACAAAATGAATTTGGCTCAAGTCTTTGGTCAACTACTTGGGGATTTAAAACTGGTACATCTGTTAATGTTGAATATCAGCAGGGATTGCCACAGGAGTTTAAACTCTCTCAGAACTATCCCAATCCTTTCAATCCTGTTACAACAATTTCATACCAGATTCCTTATTCAAATTTAAATAAGGATAACGGAAAGACATTTGTTTCATTAGTTGTATATGATATGCTCGGACGTGAAGTTCAAACTCTTGTAAATGAAGAACAAGATTATGGATATTACCAAATTAAATTTGATGCCGGTAATTTATCAAGCGGTATATATATTTATTCGTTGCGGGCAGGTAATTTCTTTGAAAGCAGAAAACTAACATTATTGAAGTAGTTAAGGACTCATAGTTTGTTCTTTTCGTCCTGAAAGTTTTCATCAGTAAGATTTTTACAGACGATTAAAGAAAGTTTGAATAAAGTGGTTGATTGCTGTTTTAATTACCCACTTTATTCCACCTTAAAGATATAGCTAAAAAATTCCGGGGAAGAATAAGAAAAATCGCATTATTAAATTTTTGCGCCAGCCCAAATTAATTAAGAAAATTCTTGACTTTAGCATAAAAAAGCATTTATTTTGCCATATAGTGGTACAAAGTGTTAAAGATTCCCAAATAATGGGTAGAGAGTTATGTTAATTGGCAGTTTTAATTTCACTTTAGATTCGAAAAATAGAGTTAGTATTCCAGCTAAATTCCGCAAGTCTCTTGATGCCGAAGGGAATAATAAATTCTATATAAACCGTGGTGTTTCTAAATGCATTGAAGTCTATCCTGCAGAGCAATGGAAAATTCTGATGGATAGTTTAACCAGGTTAAATTCCTTTAATGCAGAAAATGCAATTTTTAAAAGAGTATATCTGCAAAATGCTGCAGAAGTTTCTCTTGATGGTCAGTCACGTTTACTCTTACCCACTTCTTTAATCGAATTTGCCGGTATTGAAAAAGATGCTTTCATTCTTGGCGCTATTACGAAAATAGAAATCTGGAACCCTGCTATTTATAACGAACTTGTTCAGCAGCAGGCAGAATCATTTGAACAAATTGCCGAAAAAGTAATGGGCAATCAACTATGAATGAAATTCATGTACCAGTATTGTTAAGAGAAAGTACTGAATTACTAATAACAAATAAAAATGGAATTTACTTCGACTCAACACTTGGATTCGGCGGGCATTCAAGTCACTTTTTAAATATACTTAGCAAAGATGCCGGACTTGTAGCTACAGAAGTTGATGATGAAGCGTATTCTTATTGCAAAAATCTTTTTCAGAATGATCCGCGAGTAAAACTTAACAAAGCTAATTTTTCTAAGATTGATGTTATTTCCAAAATTGAATTTATTGATGGTTACGACGGAATTTTTGCAGATCTCGGTGTATCCTCGTATCAATTTGATGAAAGCAGAGCCGGATTTAGCTACCGGCAGGAATCTGCTTTAGATCTTAGACTTGATAAGTCAATCGCAATTACCGCTGCAGATATTATTAACAGTTACTCGGAAGAAGATCTTGCGAATATTTTTTTTGAGTATGGAGAGGAAAATAATTCACGACATATAGCAAGAGCCATTGTTAAGCAGAGGGAGAATAAAAAAATTGATACGACTGTTCAGCTTGCTAAAATAATTGAAGAGCACAGTCCTGCTTACCTAGTAAATAAAGTTCTTTCAAGAATTTTTCAGGCGCTCAGAATTTATATTAATGATGAATTATCTGTATTGAAAGAGTTCCTTGAAAAAGCAGTTACTCTGCTAAAGAAGAATGCTAACATTGTAGTAATAAGTTATCATTCACTTGAAGACAGAATTGTAAAAGAATTTTTCAGATATAAAAGTTTGAAGTGTGTTTGTCCAGCTGAATTTCCGGTGTGTGTATGCGGTAAAATACAAAGACTGAACATCCTGACTAAGAAACCTATAACTCCTTCGGAAGAAGAATTAAAGTTGAACAGAAGAGCAAGAAGCGCAAAATTAAGAGCAGCAAAAAAAATATGAAGAAAAAGAAAAACAACCTGCTCTTCCGAGTTTTAGCACTGGCTTTAATTGCCGGGCTTCTGATTATAGTTCAGGTTAGTCTTGTGAGGGAAATTAAAAGCCTTACAAAAGATATAAATACGCAGGAACAGTTTTTAATAACAAAAAAGAATTTCAATACTTCACTTCTTGTGGAAGTGCAAAAACTTGAAGACGGCAGCAGGATTATTCCTATTGCCGAACAAAGACTTGGATTAATAAAATATTCCGAACCAAATCTTTCGGTTGAAATTAATTCGGATGAACTGGAACAGATTAACCACATAATCGAAAAGAAATATGAATAATCTAAGAGCTATTTTCATAATTGTTTTGATGATTGCGTTTGCGTCAGTTCTGATTGTCCAGCTTTTTGATATTCAGGTAAATGAACATGAAGACTGGATGTATTATGCTGAAAAACAGCAAATGCAGGTAAAGCCAATACGGGCAGAACGGGGGTTAATTTTCGACAGGAATGGAGAACTTCTTGCCTTCGACCGCAATGACGTTTCTTTCTATGTCGATCTTAAAATGTTCCGGAATGAAAAACAAAAGTTTCCAAAGAAATTTTCGAGGAACTATTCAACTGTAATTGAAACATTCTCTGAAACTCTGAATGAAAGTAAAAAACAGTTTGAACAAATTCTTAAGAAAGATACTTCATCAGTTTGTCTTGCTCTTAAAATTCCAAGAGATAAATCAGCTGCCCTTGCAGACCTTGGTGTTGATTGGTTGATTATGAAAGATGATCCTACCAGGATATATCCTTACGAGAGTCTTGCTTCACACGTCCTGGGTTATATGGGACCGGATAAATTTGTAGGGGCCGATGGAATTGAAAAAGCATGCAATGATGTTCTTGTGGGAACAGAAGGCAAGTTAATTGCGGAAAGAGATGTAAAGGGAAGAACTCTAACAATTCTTGAAGACGCTACCATTCAACCAGTTAACGGAAAAAATATCGTTCTGACCATTGATAAAAATTATCAGAAAATTCTTGAAGAAGAAATAAAGAAAGGTTTAGATACTTATAAAAGTAATTCTGCCATCGGCATTATTATGAACCCGCAAAATGGTGAAGTGCTTGCACTTGCCAACGCACCGGATTTTAATCCTAATTCATATTGGGAAACTGATGACCTTGTTAGAAGTAACCGCGCTTTGGTAAATCCTTACGAACCTGGTTCAACATTTAAATGTATTTCGCTTTCAACGTTGCTTGATAAAAACTTATGCAGCCCTACGGAAAAAATATTTACCGAGAATGGCGTTTATAAATATAAATCGATGAAGATCACAGACTCGCACAAGCATGGTACTTTGACAGTAAAAGAAATTATTGAACAATCGAGTAACATTGGTATGGCAAAACTGATTTCCCGCATAAAAGATTTTGACTTCTATAAATATTTGCGGGATTTTGGATTTGGAAATTATACCGGAATTGAATTGCCAACCGAAAGCAGGGGTAAATTAAGAAGACCCGGTACACGCTACTTTGATGAGTACACCTTAAGAACAATGTCTTATGGTTATGGTATTATGGCAACACCGCTTCAGATTGCTACCGCATATTGTGCATTAGTAAATGGTGGAAGTTTATTTCAACCTCAGATAATAAAAGAAATAAAAAGTCAAGACGGCAAACAGAATGAAACCATCGCACCTAAATTTATCCGCCAGGTTATTGGTAAAGAAGCCTCCGAAATAATTAAAAACTTTATGGTTGGTGTAGTTGAAAACGGAACAGGAAAATTTGCCAAATCAAGTATTGTCAAATATGCCGGTAAGACAGGTACATCCGAAATACTTGTGAATAATAAATATTCCAATAGAAACACTGCATCATTCGTAGGGTACTTCCCGGTTGATAATCCTAAAATTGTTTGCTTAATAGTTTATGATTCTCCGCAGGTTGGCAGAATGGGAGGAACAGTTGCTGCTCCTGTTTTTAAAGCAGTAGCAGAAAGACTTGTTGAACTCGAACCGAGCCTGTTAATCTCAAACGGCAATGAAGAAAGCAAACCTCATATTGAACAGGTGCTCGCATCAAAAAATATAGAATCAGGAACAATGAGTTATCTGAATAAATCGGAAACAACTTCATCCCAGAATATTAAACCGGTAAAAATTCAGAATAAAAAAGTTATGCCGAGTGTTGTTAGCTACAACCTTAGAGACGCAATTAATATCCTTAACCAGGTCGGTGTAAAATATAAAGTAATTGGAAACGGAAAAGTGATCTCTCAAAGTATTCAACCGGGATCCAGGCTGCAGCCAAATTCTGTTTGTTCAATTACTTGTGAAGAAAGAAAAGTTACAGGAATAAGACTTAACTAATGGAATTAACAAAGCTGTTAAATAGCGTTAACACAATACAGGTTTCGGGAATAATTGAACGAAAGGATATCAGTTCAATTGTTTACGATTCCCGCAAAGTAAAGAAGAACTCTTTATTTGTCGCTGTTACCGGCTTTACAACCGATGGTCATAAATTTATAATTGATGCAATTAATAAAGGTGCTGTTGCCGTAATACTTGAAAATAATAATGCTGTGCCGGAAGAAATTTTTATCCATTCAAAGGTTGCTAAGATTTTAGTTAAGGACAGCCGCGCAGCTCTTGCTGAAGTATCCGATTGTTTTTATAAAAATCCTTCATCTAAACTTTCTCTTGTCGGAATAACAGGTACAAAAGGGAAAACTACAACTTCATATTTCCTTAAGAATATTTTTGAAACTGCAGGATATAAAACCGGGCTTGTCGGTACAATTGCAAACTACATAGCGGATAGACAAATCTATACACAACTCACAACTCCTGAATCCTGTGACCTGAACGAATTATTCAGTGAGATGATTAATGAAAACTGCTCACATGCAATAATGGAAGTGTCTTCACATTCACTCGTGCTAAACAGGGTTAAAAATCTTTCGTTTAAGGTGGCAGTTTTTACAAACATTACTTCGGATCACCTTGATTTTCATAAATCATTTGACGAGTACCTTAAAGCAAAGAAAATATTATTTGATTCGCTTACTGAAGATTCTGTCGTTGTATTCAATAAGGATGATGTAAGTTGGTCAAAGCTGATTGAAGGTACAAAGGCAAAATGCTACTCGTATGGTAAAACATCGGGCAGCGATTTCCAATTAGATAATGTTCATTTCGATCTTGACGGTACAAGATTCACAATTAAGCATGACGGGAAGACGTATAATTTCTCAACTAAACTTATTGGAGAATTTAATGCTTATAATGCTGCGGCTTCCTTTGCAACTTCATTTGTACTTGGAATAAAACCTGAAACGATAGTTGAAGGAATTAATTCCACACCACAAGTGCCGGGAAGATTTGAGACTATAAAGAAAAAAAATAAAACCGTAATTGTGGATTATTCTCACACTGCCGATAGTCTTGAGAAAGCACTACTCGCATTGAGAAGCATAACAAAAAACTCGGAACCGGTTTATACTGTCTTTGGCTGCGGTGGAAACAGGGACAAAACCAAGCGACCTGTAATGGGAAAAATTGCAAGCGAACTAAGTGACCATGCAATTATAACATCGGATAATCCGCGATTTGAAGATCCTTTTGAAATCATAAAAGAAATTGAAGCAGGCATTTCAAAAAAGAATTTTGAAGTAATTGAAAACAGGGAAGAAGCGATTAAAAGAGCAATCGACATCTCTGAACCCAACTCTGCAATTTTAATTGCAGGTAAAGGTCATGAGAATTATCAGGAAATTAAAGGCGTAAGAAATCATTTCTCCGATAAAGAAATTGCGGAGAAATATTTATAAGATGAGCAACCCGAAAATAAATATTGAAGACTTGTTTAATTTACCCGGTGCTGTAATTTATAACCCGGATTCATTCAAACCAACTTCATCTGTTTCCACCGATACGAGGAATATAACAGAAGGTTCAATCTTTATTGCTCTCAAAGGTAAAAAATTTGACGCTCATAATTTTATCAGGACTGCAGTTGATAAAGGTGCTGTTGCGGTCCTGATAAATAAAAACAAGCTGAAAGATTTTGACGACATCGATTGTACAATAGTAACAGTTGATGATACGACACTTGCTTACGGGCAGCTGGCTGCTGAGTGGAGAAAGAAACTGAAAGCAAAAGTAATTGCTATCACCGGTAGTAACGGCAAAACAACCACAAAAGAAATTCTTGCACAGATTTTATCTAACAAAAATTCTGTGCAGAAAACACTCGCTAATAACAATAATCATATTGGTGTACCGCTCACATTATTCAGCTGTAACAACAGCCATAAATATCTTATCCTGGAATTGGGCACAAACCATTTTGGTGAAATTGCCTGCACCGCAAAAATAGCCAAACCGGATTATTCGCTTATTACAAACATCGGTGAAGGTCATCTTGAGTTCTTTAAAAATAAAAATGGTGTTGCAAAAGAAAAGGCCGCATTGTTTACGGAAACAATAAAATAT
Source organism: Ignavibacteriales bacterium (assembly GCA_003599415.1). Classification (GTDB taxonomy): domain Bacteria; phylum Bacteroidota; class Ignavibacteria; order Ignavibacteriales; family SURF-24; genus SURF-24. The sequence goes on from QZKB01000035.1 coordinate 11,901, forward strand.
GGCGGAAAAGTTTTTGTAAATATGGATGATACTCTCCTTAAAGCCAAGGCAAAGAAATTAAAAAATAAAATTACATTTGGCTTTGAAGCTAAGACTATTGTCAAAGGAAAATTATTAAGCATATCCGATGAAGGATTACCATTAGTTCAGGTAAAAAAAGGTAAAATTGAATTTAAAGCTGAGATAAACTTACCTGGTACTTCCAACGCAAAAAATTTCCTTGCGGCGGCAGCAATATTGCTTGAACTTGGAATTGCTCCGGCTGAAATAAAAAAATGCGCTGCTAAATTAACCCCGGTTGATAAAAGAATGAACATAATTAAGTATCCGTCCTTTACGCTCATTAATGATACTTACAACGCTAATCCTGTTTCGATGAAATCTGCAATTGAATTCCTTAATACATTCGATAAAAAATTAAAACGTATAGCAATACTTGGGGATATGTTTGAACTTGGTGACAAAGCTGTTCAGGCGCATCAACAATTAGCATCAGAAATAAAGAGAAATAGAATTGATGAAGTTTATACTATTGGCAAACTGATGAAAAATCTCAGCGAATCGATTAAAGACAAAAAAGTTGTTAATAAATATTTTACAGGAAAGGAAAAACTAACCGGCTTTATAGCTGAAAAAGATTTCAGTAATTCCGTTGTGCTGATTAAGGGTTCACGCGGAATGAAAATGGAAGAATTAATTAAAGCTTTTGAAGGAAAAATATAGAAGAAAATGTTTTACTATTTATTTGATTACATAAATAAAATTTTTAGTCCGCCCGGGTTTGACGTATTCAGGTTTCTTACGTTCAGGTCCGCGCTTTCGGCTATTACTGCTTTGGTAATGTCATTTTATCTTGGTCCTAAGATGATTGCTTTGCTGAAGAAGAAACAAATAGGTGAGGCAAAAAAAGCTGATGGTCCTAAAAGTCATTGGTCAAAAGCCGGTACACCAACTATGGGTGGACTCATAATTATTCTTTCAATAGTTGTTCCGGTTGTCCTTTGGGGCGACTTAAAATCGACATATATTATTTTAGTGCTTGCCGGTACAATTTGGCTAAGCGGAGTAGGATTTCTTGATGACTACCTTAAAGTAATTAAGAAATATCCGAACGGGTTAATTGCACGGTACAAATTATTAGGGCAGGCTATAATTGGTTTGGTTGTTGGCGCGGCTATCTTCTTTCTGCCGGAATTTAGAGATGTTAATTCAATTACTACATTACCGTTTTTCAAGGATACAAATTTCGATTTCTCCTATTTCTATATTCCGGCAGTTGTTTTTATCATAACCGCTACATCAAACGCTGTAAACCTTACCGATGGACTTGACGGGCTTGCAATTGGTAACATAATGATTGTAATGATTGCTGTAGCGATTCTTAGCTACGTATCGGGTAATATTATTTACTCCGATTACCTGAATATAATTTATCTGCCTGGTTCAGGTGAATTAACAGTTTTTGTTGCCGCAGTAATTGGCGCTTCACTTGGATTTTTATGGTTCAACTCTTATCCAGCCCAGATTTTTATGGGTGATACGGGTTCGCTTGCTCTTGGCGGTGCATTCGGAATTTTAACAATACTTATTAAGAAAGAATTACTAATCCCGATTCTTGGTGGAATATTTTTCCTTGAAACATTATCATCATTAATTCAAAGACTCTATTTCAAGTACACAAAAAGAAAATACGGTGAAGGCAGAAGAATTTTTAAAATGGCTCCAATCCATCATCATTTTGAAATGCTTGGCTGGCCTGAACCGAAAATTGTAATCAGGTTTTACATTATAACAATTATTCTTGCGATTATAAGCTTAACATCATTTAAGATAAGATGAAAAATATACAGGGTAAGAAAATATCAGTTATCGGTGCGGTTAGAAGCGGAATAGGTGCCGCAAAGCTTGCAAAGAAACTCGGCGCTGTTCCGTTCGTAAGTGATTCCGGTTCTAGACAGAAATTGCAGGATGCAATAAAATTGTTCGATGAAGAAGGCATTAAGTATGAATGCGACGAACATACTGATGCCATCTATGATTGCGATTTTATTATAACAAGTCCGGGTGTTCCGTCAGATTCACCTGTACTGCAGAAAGCTTTGGATAAGAAAATAAAAATCTATAGCGAACTTGAATTCAGCTCATGGTTCTGTAAAGGAAATGTCTTTTCAATTACCGGCACAAATGGTAAAACTACCACGACCACGTTGTGCGGTCATGTTTTTAATTACTGTGGATTAAAAACTTATTTGGCCGGAAATATTGGCTATGCTTTTTCTGAAATTGCATTGGATGTTAAAGAGAATGAATGTGTTGCACTTGAAACTTCAAGCTTTCAATTAGATAACATTGAAGAATTTAAACCGAAAATTTCTGCAATCTTAAATATTACTCCAGATCATTTAGACAGGTATGATAATAATATTCAGAATTATATAAACTCGAAACTGAGAGTCTTTGAAAACCAGGATGAAAATGATTATCTCATTTTAAATGCAGATGACAAACATACTCCCGGGATAATCTCAAATAAAAAAGTTAATGTTTTATACTTTTCACTTCAAAAGGAACTTGAGAACGGCGCGTATCTTAAAAATAATGCAATAAGCTTTGTAAGAAATGGAATAAATGAGTTTACCTGTGGTGTGAATGAAATATCTCTTAAGGGTGAGCATAATTACGCCAACGCAATGGCTGTTATTATTATGGCAAAGTTATTTAATCTTGATAACAAAAAAATAACCCAAGCTCTCGGCAATTTCCCGGGAGTTGAGCACAGGCTTGAATTTGTGAGAGATATTAATGGTGTAAAATATTATAACGATTCAAAGGCTACAAATGTTGATTCCGTTTGGTATGCATTAAGAAGTTTTGACCAACCGGTATTTCTTATTCTTGGCGGCAAAGATAAAGGGAACGAATACAACCAGATTAAAAAGCTTGTAGAAAGTAAAGTAAAAAAGATTTATGCAATTGGTTCATCTGCAGAAAAAGTTTTTAATTTTTTCCATAAATCAGTGAAGGTTGAACTTAAAGGAACAATTGATGATTGCATTATTGCTGCAAACAAGGAAGCGCGAGAAGGTGAAGTAGTTTTATTATCTCCTGCATGTGCAAGCTTTGATATGTTTGACAATTTTGAGCATCGCGGGAAGGTATTTAAAGAAGCGGTGAATAAATTATGAATATTAAATTTTATTATCGGACGATAATGATTACAATCATTTCTTTTATGATTGTTGGCTCCGCTTTGGTTTTAAGTGCAAGCAGTCTGTTTAGTTTATTAAAGTTCGATAGCTACTATCACCTGTTTATTTCACATATAGTTAAAGTTATACTTGCCGTTGGCGCCTTATGCGTGTTTGCTCTTATTCCTTATGATGTTTATAAGGATCATACTAAAAAGGCAATATTTGTTGTAGTGGGACTTTTAATCCTGACACTCTTTATAGCTCCCAGTGTAAAAGGTGCAGGAAGGTGGATAAATCTTCGTGTCTTTTCATTTCAGCCGGCAGAAATTGCAAAGTTTGTTCTCATTATGCACCTTGCATATCTTATTGAATCTAAAGGTGAGGATATAAGAAATTATAAAAAAGGTTTTATTTATGCGCTCATCTGGGTTTTTATTATTGCCGCATTAATTGTCATTCAACCTAACGTAAGCACAAGTGTTATTATAATTATTGTATCGTTCACAATGCTTTTTGTGGGTAAGGCTAAGTTATTGCACATTGCTTCAACTTTAATAGTAGTTGGATTTGTTGCCGGTGTGGTTGCGTGGAATATGCCTCATTCGCATAAAAGAATTGAAGCATTTATTAATAGTCATGAAACCGGTCAGCAAATAAATACGCAGGTACTTCAGGCAAAAATTGCATTAGGCAGCGGTGGAATTTTAGGTCGGGGCATAGGCCACAGCCGGCAGAGTGACTTATTCCTTCCGGAATCTTACAGCGATTTTATTTTTTCTATACTTGGTGAAGAGGTGGGATTTATTGGAGCAGCCGCTGTTATTGTCTTTTATCTTGTGATTTTTGTTTTCGGTGTTTTAATTGCGAAAAAGGCAAAAGATAAATTCGGTCAGCTTTTAGCATTTGGAATTAGTTTCATGATAATTCTTAGCGCGTTTATTAATGCTGCGGTTGTAACAGGTCTTTTTCCAACCACAGGAATTCCTCTGCCGTTCATTAGTTATGGAGGAACCTCGATTATTTTTACCTGTGCAGCAGCCGGTATAATTATAAATATTGGTATGGTTACTTATAAAGATTCAGTTAAAAGAGCTTCGGTTAAACATAAATGAGCCAACGCAATAAATATCGTTTTCTTTTTGCCGGCGGCGGAACGGGCGGACATGTATTTCCTGCCATTGCTGTTGCAGAAAAAATTAAAATGTTAAAACCGGAATCAGAGATTTTGTTTATCGGCACTAAAAATAAAATAGAGTCGGAGGTTGTCCCAAAGGCTGGATTCAAATTTAAATCCATCTGGATAAAAGGATTCGCCAGAAAATTCAATATCCGGAATTTACTGTTTCCACTAAAGCTGGCTGTCTCTCTTTGTCAGTCTATCTTTATAAATCTAAGGTTTAAGCCGGCGGTTGCTGTGGGCTCGGGTGGATATGTTTCGGGTCCAGCCATTTGGGGCGCATCATTTTTAGGAGCAAAAATTATTTTGCTTGAACAAAACAGCTATCCAGGCATAACAACAAGAATGCTTGAGAAAAAAGCAGACGAGATTCATATTAGTTTTGAGGAAAGTAAAAAATATTTAAGAGCTAAGGATAAAATATTTGTCTCCGGCAATCCCGTTCGCGCTGATTTTCAGCTTATAGATAAAACTGAAGCGAATAAAATGTTTAATCTCAATAATGATAAAAGAACAGTCCTTGTACTTGGCGGTAGTCTTGGTGCGGGAAACATAAACTCTGTTATTAAAGATTGCCTTCCTGCCTTGATAAAAGAGAATATTCAGATTATTTGGCAGACAGGGAAAGATTATTACGAGACCTATAAGAATCTTTCATCCGGCGATGTTGTAGTTCGTTCGTTTATTGATGATATGAAAGCAGCTTTTTCTGTATGCACAATTGCAATCTCAAGAGCAGGTGCAACAACCATTGCTGAAATAACTAATATGGGAATTCCGACCATATTTGTTCCATCACCTAATGTTGCTGCTAACCATCAGTATTATAATGCTAAAGCATTGGCAGATGCCCGCGCCGCAATTCTGCTTAAAGATGATGAGATTAAAAATAATTTACTTGATGCTGTTTTGAACCTGATATTTAATGATCTGGAACTTGCTACCTTAAGAGAGAACGTGAAAAATTTTGCTAAACCGGATTCAGCATATGTTATAGCTAAAAGAGTGATTGCATTGGCGGAAATGAATTAATGTGAGGTGAGATTATGACACAGGAAAATAAACAGGGAATAAAAATTTTTAAGTATAATATGTCGTTCTATTACCAATCGACTATTATTTACTTTATTGCTTTTGTGTGTTATGCTATTCTTGTCGGTCAGTTTGGAGTAGATGAGTTCAAATTAATTACACACGACCCGGTAATTTATTTCTTTGCTCTTGTCGTGCTCTTATCAATTATAATTTTACTTTATAATTTGTATTTAAGAAGACACATAGAGATAACTGAGAACGCAATTCTTTTTAAGAAAGGTTCTAAGGAGAAGGAAATCAGAATCTCTGATATTAAAAGTATTGGGATGACGAGAGAAAAAAAGAATTATAAAGCAACAGCTTTTACTGTTGTAAAGATTCATATTAAAGATAAAAGATTTCCGATTACAATAATACCATTTGATTTCGAAAATTCTCACGCGCTTATGGAATTTTTAGTTGATATTAAAAAGCGAACAGGAAATTAATAAAAATGTTAGGAAAGTATAAGAAAATACATTTTGTTGGTATTGGCGGCATTGGAATGAGCGGCATTGCAGAGGTACTTCACAAGAAAGGTTATGTTGTTTCCGGTTCTGATAAAGAACTTAGCACAGTAACTGAAAGACTGGAAAAGCAGGGAATCAGAATTTACAAGGGTCACAGGGAAGAAAATATTAACGATGCTGATCTTGTTGTTTTTACATCAGCGGCAACGCAGGAAAATCCTGAAATTATTGAGGCTAAAAGGAAAGGAATTACCGCTGTAAAAAGAGCAGAGATGCTTGCCGAATGTATGCGCGGCAAATATGGAATTTGTATTGCCGGTACTCATGGCAAAACCACAACAACTTCTATGGTAGGATTGATATTGACCGAAGCGGGAGTTGACCCGACAATTTTAGTCGGAGGAAATTTAAAAGCTCTTGGTGGTACTAATGCCAGACTTGGTAACGGTGAATTTATTGTTGTAGAAGCGGATGAGTTTGACAGAACATTTTTGAAATTAACTCCAACACTCGCTGCAATTACAAACTTAGAAGCGGAACATCTTGATACTTACAAAGATCTTGATGATATTAAAAAAACTTTCATCGAATTCGCAAATAAAATCCCTTTCTACGGTTTTGTTGCTATTTGTACCGATGATAAAAATCTTAAAGAGATTAAGCCTTCTATAAAGGGAAGAGTTATCACTTACGGAGTAGAAGAAAGCGCGGAAGTTAAAGCAATAAATATTATGAGCACGGAAAAATCAAGCTCATTCACAGTAAAATATTTTGGTGAATATCTTGGTGAAGTTAAATTGAATATTCCCGGTGTTCATAACATTAAAAATTCACTTGCTGCTTTAATTATAGCTAAAGAATTGAAAATAGATTTACAGACAATCAAGAAGTCACTTGAGTCTTTCAGAGGTGCGGACAGGCGGTTTGAAATAAAATATGATAAAGAAATAATGCTTATTGATGATTACGCTCATCATCCAACTGAAGTTTCTTCAACTTTGGATGGGATCAGAAAAGGCTGGAACAGAAGATTAATAGCTGTCTTTCAGCCTCACTTGTTTACAAGGACAAAAGATTTTGCCGAAGATTTCGGCAAGGCTTTTCTGAACTCAGACATTTTTGTTTGTACAGATATATATCCATCCAGGGAAGAACCGATTGCCGGAATTACAGGTCAATTGGTTGCTGATGCAGCTGAAAAATCAGGGCATAAAAAAGTTATCTATGAAAAGGATAAAACAAAACTGCCCGAAGTATTAAAAAGCATTGCATTAAAGGATGATATAATAATTACAATGGGTGCCGGCGATATATGGAAATACGGCGAAATGTTTTTAGATAATTATTTGAACAATAATTAATAACTTAAAAAAACAGATGAATAACAAAGGAAAGATAACCGGAATACTGCTTTTTACAGTGATGCTGCTTGGAGTAGTTTATCTTTCCGTGGTTAACAAAAAAGATGAAGAAAAGATAAAAACTATTGAGGTGACAGGGAACAATTATCTGACTAAAGAACAGTATTTAAATTTTTTAAAATTAAA
>QZKB01000103.1 GCA_003599415.1 Ignavibacteriales bacterium
TAACCGTTAACTAAAAATAACCTTCCTTTAATTTCAGTTTCAGGAATATTTGGTAATAACTGAATGTTAGCCTCAAATAACGATCCTTCAGTTAAACCAGGAAGATTTTCTTTTAATCGCGGAAAATTTTTCTCCGATGCCGGATTTAATGTAAAAGCAAATTTTGTTTTCAATGTGTCATTGATATTCAGAACGCTTGAACCGCTTCCATAACGAATAATCTTTTTAATTATAATCCATGCAAAACAATTAGCTTTTGAGCAAGGATCAGTAGGTGAAATGCCGATTAGGGAAGAATCAATTTTAATTACTTGTGCAACTATTCTGCACTGACCCGGAGGAATAGAATTGACAGTTTGGTGCTGATCGTTTTGTATTTCCTTATTTACCGAACATCCGATTAGTAAACTAAAAAGAATGACTGATAAATAAGTATTGCGGATTATTGTGTTCTTCATGATTAATAACTCAAATAATTATCTGGTTTAGTTCAGAAAGATTATCTTTTAATAAATATTTTTTAGCGCCGGCTTTATCAGCCTCACCACGTAAATGCTCATCATCGAATTCCGTAACAATAATTATTTTCGCTTTGGGGAATGAATGAATAATTCTTTTGGTTGCTTCAATACCATCCATAACAGGCATTCTGATATCCATAAGAACATAATCAGGATTATACAAACCGTATGTTTCACCTGCTTCCAGTCCGTTAACGCATTCTATTATATTATTTTCTGCTGAAGAGAAAAAGCTTTTGAGGAATTCTCTCATCTGCCTGTTGTCGTCAACTATCATTATTTTCATTTCGATAATATTTCTTAATTGATAAGTAAAGATGCCGGATCAAAATATTGATCCGGTTTTTCTATCTATAACTCAAATTGTAAACCGGCAGCAATAGTAAAAAATGCTACTGTAGATTTTGAAGACTGTGAAGCCGAATATACATCACTGTTTACTGACATATTACTTCCCACTTCTAAATTATCGCCGCTGATTTTTGCGTTTACATCTAAATTTATTTTGGGAGCTAACTGAGCTAAAAATCCTAAACCAATTCCCCACCCTGCTGTTGCCTTAGATTCTTTTGCAGTAGCGTCGAATTTTTGTCCCTCGACTGTTACGCTTGAAGCTTCAACAGAAACGAGATGCATCCCGAGATCTAAAGCCGCATAAGGTTTGAATGATGAGGACGTAAAGAAATACTTTGCACCTAATAAAACAGGAATAATTGATAGCTTAGAATCAATGTCAACTTTCTCGTTTATGCCGAATTCATTTAACATCTCGTTAAAATGATCATTGTTGAATGAGACCGACGCGTAACCGGCATTCACCCCAAGCTGAATATTATCAGTTAAATTATAAGTAACTGATGCAATTCCACCGAAGCCGCTTTTGTACAGGTCGCCAAAATCTCCGGTTGGAGACAAATACATTCCGTTTACTCCAACACCAAACTTTGTTTGTGCTGAAAGAATAATTCCACTTAAAACAATTGCCATAAATGTGTAGACTACTTTTTTCATTTTAACCTCTTTTAGTAAAGTTTCTATTAATTATCTCAATTAGAAATTTGATTTGCCGCTATTGAATTCTTGTAATTGAACGAGTTGCCCAGTCAACTTGAAAAACTGCAAGAGATGGGCATGAACTATATCCAAAATTTATTACATAGTTCCATGCGTTGAAAGGAGTATAATTGAAACCGGAATTTAAAGTGGTTTCAGAAAACACAAATGTGAATTTATTACTGTATGTGTAAAACATATCCGAATAACCGGATGAGCAAGTATAATCCAATGGCGATTCGCCCTGCGATGGATCGAAAACACGGTAGAAGTCCGGAGTATTACTTTCATAAAGAGGAATATTTATCATCCTTTTATCCCTGTTAACTGCTATCATTGAACTCCAACCACCAGCAAGCGTTGGAATATTCTTATTAATAAACCTGATAGTTATAGGACTTACATCATAGTTACCAGTTGAATACACGGAAAAGTTTACATTGTAGTTTTGCTTTTCGCTGTTAACTGAAAAGGAATTAGCATCAGAACCTGTTGCTAAGTATAACCTGTTATTTTCAGGATTTATTACCGGAATTACACTGAAACTACCGGATTTAATATTTGCTATTTTGTACTTGCCGCTTGAATCTGTAACAGCAGAATCAACAATGGCAGCCTTGTTGTTTTTATAAATAACCGAGTCAACAACGAAATCATTATTTATAAGATAAACAGTTATGCCTGCTATGGGTGAATTGTTTCCATACAGGTCGTTGGTAAACACAACTGTTCCGCTTACTGAACCAAGAACAGGTTCAACAGAATTCTCCGCTTTGCAGCCGTAAAACAAAAAGATAAAACAGGTAAAAGCCATAAATATTATTGTTACTTGTTTCATAAGACTTGTCCGTTAATAAAATGATTAATAAAAGATTCAATAACTAAAAAGTAATTTTATTGTGTTCTGGTTACTGTTCCTGCGCTCCAGTCAATTTCAAATATTGCCAGCTCCGGGCAGGTACTTAAACCAAAGTCAATTGAATATGAAAAAGTCTTTGAGTTATATATGTATGTTCTGTTTCCCTGGTAATCATCCACGGCAAAACTGAACACAAAATTATTGCTTAATGTATACGCAAGACAAGTCCATCCGTATTGAGGACAGAATTCAACAGATTGATAGAAGTTATATGCGTAGCTTTGAAAACAATTAAAGTATATGTTATTGGGAATGAATGTCCACCATTGCGTTCTGTCAATATTTATATGCAAACCGTCAAGGCTATCCAGGGCTGAAAGATTCTTTGAAATAAATCTTAATGTTAATCTTCCTTCATCAGCCATACCCAAATCCATGGTTGTAAAGTTCACGGCATAATTTTGCTTTTCATCATTTACTGATACTGAATAAGGGTCTGAATCAGATGCTATAGAGTATTTATAATTAAATTTTCCGGTCAAAGGTACAACATTGTAATTCCCTTCCTTTACATTATCAAACGAATACTTACCACTTGTATCTGTTACAGCAGAATCAACAATAGCTGCCTTATTTCCTTCATAGTTAATCGTATCAACTTTAAAATCTGCGTTGATAAGATAAACAGTCACACCGGATAAAGGGTATGAATCGCCTGTCATTACGGTTATTGTTATTTTACCGGCAACTGAACCTGTTCTTGGTATATCAATACCCACTAATTTATCTTTACAACCTGTTATGAAACTTAGAATAACCAAAGCTGAAAAGATTGTATAATGGAAAGGATTCATTTTCATTTTTATTGAATGTCTCATTACTCCCTCATCATAAAATTAAAATTGATTCATTATATCTTTGGCTTTAGATAATTTGGAAAAATCTGCTATGAAATTATGATAGAAATCCAAAAGATTAAATAAGTGGAGGCATTCATTTTAATAGGGGGAAACACCTATATCTTAGATCAGGCTTCCTAATCAGGATAGAATTAACTTCTTGTTATCCAGTGCAAACTTTAACAGGACATTGCTTCCGTGCAGGTTAAGCTTTGTACAAATATTTGCCCTGTGATTTTCAACTGTTTTATAGCTTATGTGCAGCTCATCAGCAATTTCTTTGCTGGATTTGTTCTCCGCTATAAGTGATAGTACTCTGCTTTCCATAGCGGTTAGATTATTGAGTATATTTTTTGAAGAAGAGGTTTTTTCTCTGTTCTTTAAAAGTAACCCGGAAAGTGCCGAGGTAATATAATGCTTACCTTCTGAAACCGATTTTATTGCATCAATAATTTCTGTGGTTGCATTATCCTTAAGCACAAAACCTTTAACACCAATTTCAATTATCTCATTAAAAATATCTTCTTCGGAATACATTGTAAGAATAACAATTTCTACTGGAAGATTTTTTCTTTTCAGCATTCGTGCAGTTTCAATTCCGTTGCATTCCGGCATATCCACATCCAATACAATAACTTCTGGCTTTAACTCCTCAACAAGGTCTATTGCCATAATGCCATTACTAGCTTCGCCTACAACACTTATCCCCTGTGAGCTTTCAATAATTTGTTTTAATCCAATCCTGAAAATGGCATGGTCATCTACAATTACAACGGGTATTATTTTTTCAGTCGTTAAATTCATAGTACAAAAATATTAAAATCATCACTCAGTTTTTGTAGTTGGGATAATAATTCTTAAAACTGTTCCTTTACCCGGAGAGGTATCAATTGTGATCTTTCCACCAAGAATGCTTGCTCTTTCTTTTATACCAGACAAGCCGAAACCTGATTTTTCATTTTTATTATTTTCATCAACGTTAAATCCTTGTCCATCGTCTTCAACAGAAAGGCAGACTTCGGTATCCTCTTTAGAAACCATAATAACAACTGAAGAAGCATTGGAATGTTTAATGATATTGTTTATTCCTTCCTGTATGATCCTGTAAATATTTATTTCAAGATCTTTCGGGAAAAGATTATCAATGTTATCCATAAACATTTTAAATTTAATTTCCGAAGATGATTCAGCACGGTTAACAAGCGATTGCAAGGCTTTTGTCAGTCCAAGTCTGTCTAATTGAAACGGTCTGAGATTATAAGTTATCTGTCTAACTTCATTTATTGCCTGGGCAGAAAGATTTGAAATTTCATCTAAGTGATTTCTCATTCCCTCTTCATTACAACTTTCACCTGCACCAAGTAAAGCACGGTTTTTTATTATGAGCAATTCCTGCCCAAGACTGTCGTGCAGTTCACCTGCAATTCTCTTTCTTTCATCCTCCTGAGAAGTAAGCAAATTGCGCATGAATTTTTCCTTAACTTCTTTTTCATTTTTCATTGCCCGGTGTGCAATCTGCTGATTTTTAATAGCTTCACTCTGTGACACAATTAATTGCCTGTTCACTTTTACATAGCTGGAAATAATATTCCAGGTTAGAAATCCGAAGAAGAAAAATCCACCGTAATGTATCAGGTGAGCATCAATTGAGGCCCATGAGTTGTACAATATATTATGGAAGTACCACAATACTTCTAATAAACCAAATAACGCATAAATGGCAATGGCAATTAACAATATTCTTTTTTCAGCACTAATAACTTTCAAGCTTCTGTAACCTACCCAGAGAAAGAATATAATACTGATACAAATAAAAATAAAAAACGGAGTTATTAATACCTGGTGATCCGGTCGAATAAATAAATCATAAATTGAAACAATAAGGGCATAAGTTATTTGTAATTTCCACAGCCTTCGTATAGCTGATTTATATTTTTGAGCAACAAGAGTTTCCACAAACAAAGTAAAACCAATCACCCCTGAATAAAGAGATAAATGATAAGTATAGTAAAGAAAAGTTGGCGCATTAAAAACAAGTTGGGTAAGTGCAGATTCTGTTAACGTCCATATTCCCATAGAAATCTGTGCTATGATGAAGCCGATATTATTAAGCAATTCTCCCAAAGAAATAAACAGCAATAAACAAACAAGTCCGGCAATAATAAAAATAAATCCAAGAATTGATTTAATTAAATTCTGATCAATAATTGAATAGATAAAATCTTTACCCGAACCAATTTGAATAACGCCTTTAATTCCAGCGTATCCGGCAGATGATCGAATATGTAATGTTAAAACCTGCCCTGCAAAATCATCCGGTAAATTTATTATATACCACGTCCAGCCTTGCGGAAGTTCACTGCCGTAGGAATTAAAATTATCTGTTTGATAAATAGATTTTTCACCAAGATAAACTTCAAAGACATTAATAGCATATGACAGGTACAGCGATTGCCCATTAAATTTTATATCCGGTAGTTTCTTTTTAAGCCAGATATCCTTTATCCCGGCAAGTCGTTTTATTTTGATGGGAGAATCAATCCTTTTCCATGATGTATCATTTATGTCGCTTAACAGCCATTCGGGTTTACCGTTTTTATCTGCTGGTGAATCCCCGAATTTATATAGCCAGTCCCCATCAAGATTAATAATTGAATACGAATTGTTTTTGGTATCATCTTCTTTACTGAAAACAGTTGAAGTTACAACAGTAAGACAATAAACCAGAAGCAATATGTAAGATTTTTTTTTCAACAGATGCTTAACGTTAAATTTTATTTGCTAAAATAACATTGCGGTTAAACAGAATCAATGCGGGTTCAGTCACTTTGATATTGTAGTTTCTTAGATGATACTATCATTATACTAAGAAAATTATAACTGTTCATATGAAAAATATGTTTACAAGGTCACTCGTACTGAATCTGCACTGAGTTTCAGTGAAATAAAATTCCCCGTGAATAATCTTTTAAGTGCATTGCACTGTTGACCGGCAAATCTTAAATTATGAGTGTTAAATTTCAGGTTGTAAATGTTTGGGAAGATTTTACTAATACTTTGTCTATGTTCACTCTCAGTTTTCACACAGGAGAAATATTTCGTCTATTTTAAAGACAAAGGCATTTCTGTTAATGATGCGCTATCCAAAACATCAGGTCACTACATTCAGGCAAAAAATCTATTAACAGAAAAATGTATTGAAAGACGTTTAAAATCAGTTTCTGAAAACGAGCTTATCGGCTATGAAGACCTGCCGGTAAATGAAAAATATATTGAAGACATCCAGGCTTACGGTGTTAAGATCTCTCATAGATTAAAATGGTTTAATGCAGTTTCGTGTTATTTAACTGAAAACCAGATTAAAGCTGTTGAGCAACTTGATTTTGTTGATAAGGTTGAAAGGGTTAAGAAGACTATAATTAAAAAGCAGCCGGAGTTTTTGAATGTTACCACGGACTTAGATAAATCTAATTCGACACATTCATTAAATTACGGGGCATCACTAACTCAATTGGAATTATCGAGTGTTCCATCTATGCACGATAAAGGAATTGACGGAAGCGGAGTAATAATAGGTCTGCTTGATTCCGGCTTTGACTGGAAAAATCACGAAGCATTTAGAAATTCAAATGTAATTGCAGAACATGATTTTGTTAGAAACGATGATAATACTGCAGACGAACCGGGAGATACCAAAGGACAAGAAAACCATGGGACATATGTCTTCGGAATAATCGGTGGATTTATGGAAGGACAACTTGTAGGTCCTGCATATAATGCCCGGTTCCTTCTTGCTAAAACTGAAGATATTGGTTCCGAGACTACAGTTGAAGAAGATAATTATGCTGCAGCGCTTGAATGGATGGAGAACTACGGTGTAGATGTTACAACATCATCTCTTGGTTACAGTGATCTTGATACAAATCCGTATTCATACTCTGATATGGATGGCAAGACAACAATTATAACTAAGGCAGCAGACCTTGCTTTCAAGCGTGGAGTTGTTGTTGTAAATTCTGCCGGGAACGAGGGAAACAAAACTTTCAAATACATAACTGCCCCGGCAGACGGCTTTAATGTAATTGCGGTTGGCGCTGTTACAAAAGATAACGTTGTTGCTTCATTCAGCGGAAGAGGCCCATCTTACGATGGAAGAATTAAACCAGATGTTCTTGCGCAGGGATTGAGTGTTGTTGGAGCAACTGCGAATACAACTGATGGATATCATACAAGCCAGGGCACTTCATCTGCCGCTCCAATTGTTGGCGGAATAGCAGGATTAATACTTTCAACTTACCCGTTCTTACCAAATACTGAAGTAAGAAATCTTATGCTGCAGGCTTCGGATAATTTTAATGAACCAAACAATGACAGGGGCTATGGATTGTTATCTGCTGAGAAGGCAATTTCATTTTACTACCCGGTGGTTGAATTACTAAACAGCAAATATCAAATAAGAAAAACTCTGTACTCTGATGTAATTATAAATCAGTCGACTGTAAAAATAAATATATCCGTGAACGGAAAAGAGTTTGAACCATACGAGTTAACATTAACTTCCGGCAAGGAATATTTGTTGAGTAATATAAATTACAACCAGGGAGATTTGCTTTATTTCTATTTCACTTATAATGATATTTCCGGTAAGACTTATACTGATCCTTCTCCGAATAAATTTTACAACCTGAACGTGGGTAATTCATTAATCTCGGTTAAAAGAATGGTAGATATATTTCCAACAGATTATTCACTTGAACAGAATTTTCCAAACCCGTTTAATTTATCTACAAAAATCCGCTTTTACACAAAAGATTACGAGAAAGCCGAAGTTACAGTTTATGATGTGCTTGGACAAAAAGTTAAAATCGTTTTTAACGGGTTTACGGATGCCGGACAAAATACAGTAACATGGAACGGCGATAATAATGAAGGCAATATTTGTTCAAGCGGAATCTACTTCTGCAATCTTAGAATTGCAGGAAGAAATCTATCTAAAAAGATGCTTATCTTAAAATAGTTGTTGATGTAAATTCAATAATGTAATCCCTTAAATATTTTCATCGTAAAAGAAAAACTATTTGTTAATGCTGATTAAAGAAAATGAAATAATCCTTCATCATAACTTCCTGAAACAATGGCTGCATTTCACTTCACCAAAAGAAATATTTACGACGAATAAAATTTCTGAAGTTGAAAATATCCTGGCAGAAGTTGAAAGCATTGTTGAAAACAAAAAGGTTTGGGCTGCAGGATTTTTATCTTATGAAGCATCTGAAGCGTTCGATAAAGCAATAAAATCAAAACCGGGTGGTAATTTCCCCTTAATCTGGTTTGGTATTTATAATTCCCCTGCCGTAATTGAAGAAATAGAAAAGCCATTGCTCATAACTAATGAATTGCTTCTTCGTAAAAATATTACTGATGAAGATTATGAGAAAGCTTTTAACAAGATTAAGTTTTATATAGAACAGGGCGACACTTATCAGATTAATTTTACCTACCGATTATTGGAAGAATATTTTATCGATCCATGGGAAATATTCAAACACTTAGTTGCACAGCAAGGCAACCATTACAGCGCATTTGTAAATCTTAAGGATTATTCTGTCTGCAGCGCTTCACCGGAGTTATTTTTTTATTTAAATAACAATGTAATAGAATCTCATCCGATGAAAGGAACAATTGAACGCGGACTAACTTATCCTGATGACATTGCCAAGTCCAATGAACTTTTTAATTCTCAAAAAGACAGGGCGGAAAACCTGATTATTGTTGATATGGTAAGAAATGACCTTGGAAGGATTGCAGAAATTTCAACTGTGCAAGTTGAAAAGCTTTTTAATATTGAGAAGTATCCAACCCTTTGGCAGATGACATCAAAGGTTAAAGCTGTAACAAGGTCTTCCCTTTCCCGGATTTTCCGGGCTATGTTTCCTGCCGCATCAATTACGGGAGCGCCAAAAATAAATGCAATGAAAATTATTGATGAGCTTGAAACCACACCAAGAAAAATTTATACAGGATCAATTGGATTTATTGCCCCGTCAAAACAGTCACAATTTAATGTTGCAATAAGAACACTTTTATTCAATAGGACGAATAATAAAATTGAATATGGTGTCGGCGGTGGAATTGTCTGGGACTCAATTCTTGAAAAAGAAATTAAGGAATGTAACACTAAAGCAAACATTTTAAAACCTTTAATACCGGAATTTCAATTACTTGAAACATTACTCTGGCAGCCTGATAGCAGTTTTCATCTGCTTGATCTTCACTTGGAAAGGATGGAGAAAAGTGCTTTATACTTTGATTTTACCTTTGACAGAAATTTAGTTCTTGAAGAACTGATAAATTTTTCCGGTGGATTGAATAATAAATCTTACAAAATAAGATTATTACTATCCGCGGATGGTAAAATAAAAATTGAAAGCAGCATACTTACTAATACAAACACCAATGAAGTCCAATTAATTGGTTTAGCAAAATCTTTCGTTTCATCAGATAATGTTTTCCTATATCATAAAACGACAAACAGAAATGTTTATAGAAATGCTTTCAGTGAATCATCTGGTTTGAATGATGTGCTTCTTTTTAATGAAAGAGACGAGATAACTGAATCAACAATTGCTAACGTATTATTTGAGAAGGAAGGCATACTTTTTACTCCACCGGTTAAATGTGGTTTACTTGCCGGCACTTACAGGCAGCATCTTTTAGAACAAGGTATGATTGTGGAGAAAATAATTTACAGGAATCAGTTAAATGAGTTTGATAATATCTATTTGATCAATTCAGTGAGAGGACGATATAGAGTAAAAATTATTACAGACAATCATTCGCATGGAAACTGATTTTATATTAAATTGATTATAGAATTATTGCAGGGTCAAATATGAGTAAAATTCTTTATCAGACACAATTAAATTATTTAACTAAATTCCGAAAAGAAATTGATATGCAGATTCTTGAGATGGAAGATTTTGCGGAGCAGAAAAATGTGCCTATACTCGATTGGAGTTCAGCAGAATTTCTTGAGCAGTTAATCTGGATTAGCAATCCAAAACGTGTGCTTGAAATAGGCACCGCCATTGGATATTCATCAATTCGTATTGCAAAGAATCTAGGCAAAAAAGGTGTGCTTTATACAATTGAGAAAAGTGCAGACAACATTTTGATTGCTAAAGATAATATCAACAATTCAGGACTCGAAGATAAAATTGTTCTAATTGAAGGTGAAGCTTTAACAGAGATGCCCAAGATGAAAAAGAAATTTGATTTTATTTTTCTTGATGCTGATAAGCAGGATTACTTACGTTTATTTGATTACTCGATACTCCTGCTTAAGAAAGGCGGCATCATCTTTATCGATAATCTTTTATGGAATGGTTATGCCGCTTCTTCAGAGGTACCGGAGAATTATAAAAGATCAACTGAGCTTATCCGGGAATTTAATGAGAAATTTATGTCACAGAAAAATATTAAATCAACAATCCTTCCAATCGGTGATGGAATTGGACTTGGCATTAAAACTAAATAAAGCTTAATCTGAATATGGAATTAAAAACAATAGAACTTATTGAAGCAGTAGAAAAATTTTCAAACAATAAATTAAAATTAAAGGATGATCTTGAAAGGCTGATTGGCATTGCCATTACAAAGAATAAATTTGAACTGCTTGAAAAAACTGCATTTACTGCTAAATATTTGCAAGGACTTTTTACAATAATTCAGCGCGGAGATGCTGCGATTGATGAACAGGTTTTTAACAGGTACAAAAAAGAATACGCTGAAAATATTGAGAAGATAAGAACCAATCTTGATGAATTAATAAAAGGCAGCAGTGATTTTTACATTAAAATATTCAATGAAAAATTTCTAAGTATGACTCAGGTTTCAATTTCTAATTTAACGGATCTTTGCAGTGATCTTGCCTGGCTTAAAATGTATCTTAACCGGCAATGAAGATGGATGTTTGATGTCCGGCAGTAGCCGGATCAGCATTAACCAAAATAATTGTCTATTGTCGATTGAAGGATTGAAGTTTGAAACTGATGCTTACATTAGTGAGGTCAAAAGTGAGAGGTCAATTGTCAATCGTCAGAACTTCTCAATTGAATTACTATTGAATTACGACTTAATGACGCGCAAGCGAATAACGCGAACGCAGTGAGCAAATGACAATTGAGTTACCATCGCATTCTTCTCCGCATCAGCCTTCTCAATGACCACTGAGTTACGAACGAGTTACCATTGAAATACAATTGCTAAAAAAACCAATTCCTTTCCAAGGCAATTTTACAATTTCCAGCGCACCACCTCAGTCTCCTCTCATCTAACCAGCAGCATCTTCCTTGTTATAGATTTTTCTCCTGAAGTCAACTTATAAAAGTAAATTCCAGTCGGTAAATTTTCTCCGTTAAATTCTACTTCATAATTACCCGGTGGTTTCTCCTCATTCACGAGAGTTGCCGCTTCTCTTCCAAGTACATCATATACTTTTAAAATTACGTTCTGAAAAGATGTTCCTCCCTTAGTAGAGCGCAATGTCTCTACCGGTATTGAGAATTTTATTTTTGTTACCGGATTGAAAGGATTAGGATAATTTTGCTTTAGATAAATTTCCTCGGGCAAAACGTGTTCGTCTTTAACTGAGGTTAGAATTTTGTAATTCTTTTCCGCCATCCGTAAAGCATTTTCAAGTTCATATTGATATTTACCTGCAAGTATAAAAAGACTTGTTGCAATACTATCTCCCTTAGGAATACTTATTGGTCGGATACATCCAGTAATAACGGATCCTTTTTCTGATGCTGTATATGACGTGTCAATAATCTTATTCGTCATCCCTTTGTATATTACCGAATCATTTTTGAAATAATCATAATCCCATTCAAAAACATTAGCAAATAATAACTCTTTGCTATTACAATATTTCAGACCTAAAAAGGTTTGCTTATATATCATAATCATTTTGGAAGTTTCTGTAATTTTAACCCTTTCATATCCGAACTCACTGTCAATCTGTGGAATTACTTCAACGCCCAGGTTTGCTACAACATCCCTATTTAAAAGATTTTGTACGGAGATTTTAAGAATAAGAAAGCTGGCGTTTTTCCATCCATATACATTCAGTGTTACAAGAAAGTAAGGAAAAAAATCTTTTTCCAATTGATAGGTAATTATCATTTCCATGTCACTATAAGTTGAAGTACCGCTAACGTATGGCACAGAATAATAATATGATTCAGCATTATTCATATAATTAAAAACACTACCTGAATCGATTGCAAGAATCACGGAAATCCTATCTATTTGCCTGTAGTTATTAAGTTCCGGAACATGTATTCTTAATCTTCCTATATCATTTACATCAACCCCTATTTTACCGGTAGAAAATGAGGCGCTTTGCGGAAAAGTACTAACAATAAAAATAAATACTAATACTGAGATCATTTTTAACTTACCGGTTTGCAATAAAAAAACCGGCTTGCCATTTATAAATGAAGACAGATTTCGTAAAATAATCCTGGTTACTGAAATGAGTGATCCGAAAACAGTAACCCTTTTTAGAAATAGTTTCAATTTATTAATGTAACCAAAGTTGGATTCTTTTTTATTTACAATACTAACGTTCATATTTATAACCATATGACAGTATGTAGTCTTCTTTTAGCTTGAACATTATGCCTTGCTTATAACAAACGCCAAATACTCCTAAACCACCTTCAATATTGGTGTAAATATTCTCATCAAGCCTTATACTGAAGGAATCCGAATAACCGTGAGTTAGTGAATAATAATCACTTAATGGTTTATCAAAAGAAATAATTTCAAACACAATCCTTGTTATTGTAAAATAGCTTTTTGAGGGTTCAGACTCTGAGATTTTTTTCATAGCCCAATCAAGAGCTTCATTTGTATAACGCACATAGTGATTTGTCGATATCTCAGGATAAACTGTTTTTACAGAATCCCCTTCCCGGTGAATCTCTAAAGGTATTTCAATCCATTTTATAAATTCACCCTGGCCTTCTATTCTTTGCTTATAATAAAGCTTTGCCTGGTATGAATAACATACTTCCTCTGAATTAACCGGCCATGAAAAAGAAAAATCATTTCTTCCTAAAACCGGCAACAGATATAATGAGTCCAGGTTTATCTGCACAGGAACTTTGCTGCGTGCCTGTAAAACGACACCATTATCCAGGTAAGCAGTTACCTTCAGGCTTTCTTCTTGAACCGGCTTGTAATTATCAAGGTAATAGAAATAAACCGGATCATTATAACGTGAAGTATCATCTCTTGAAATAAGTGTATCTTTGAAAATGTTCACCGAATTATTCCCCCAGATTTTTATAACCGCATCTTTTATTGCGGGATCAACCTTATTTGTATTAGGATCCAATCCGTTAACATTATAATTATGAAATACTCTTGCTATATGATAATTTGTGTCTGCACGCATGATAAGATACAATATAAATCTGTCTTTGAATTCTGTCTTGGGATCTAGTGTAATATCGCAGGAAATAAAAGCCATTGAAGAAAAAAATAAAATCACAAAAATAATTATGACTGCTATCGGTGATGTGCCTGACTTATTATTTTTATAATCAGTTAAAGATATGAAATTCTTAAAAATAGTTTTAAAGATGTATTCTTTCCGGATCATTATGAACCTTCTTCTTCATTTTACTATTACTACTATACTACTGTAAAAATTCCTAATGGCTTATTTAAAAAATATTTTTGCTTAGGATATAAATTAATTGTTTCATTTAGTCAGTTTGTATTTTATTAATCCTCCTCCTAGGGTGGAAATCCATTTTACATTCCTGCTGTCATAAGCAATACCTGTTATACAATCTGCGTCAAGCGGCGAGTTTTTTGTGCTATAATAATGAATGTTCACAAATGACGGATCAATAACTGTGAAACCCTCATCAGGCGAGCCAACATATAAATTATTTATCTTGTCAAATGCGAAAGTATTTGTATGGTTAATTACAACAGGTACAGGATTATACCAGATTTCCTTTAACAGACGCTTAATACCAGCAACCCTATCCTGCATTTCACCGGTAAATCCAGCATAAAGAATATCACTTTTCCAAACAACGCATTTTGCAAGCCCTTTTACTATTATATCAAAAGTTTTTCCATCATATTTAATTATCCCACAATCCTCTTTTGCAGCAAGATAAATATTCTTCCTGTCATCAAATGCAATATCATATATCTCATTAGTTGGAAGAGCTGAATTATCTTTTGTAAAAGTAATCCAGTTAGTGCCATCAAATTTTGCAAAGCCAAAGCCGGGCATTGTAACCCAGATATCATTTTCAGGACTTTTTCGTATTGACGAAATATAATTTGAAGGTAAATAAGAATTATATTTATTGTAAATCTGCCAGGATAATCCATCATACTTTGCAATTCCACCGGTATATGTTCCAATCCATTTTGAATTATCATCATCAACTAAGATACAGTATATATTATCTGCCGGCAAAGGTGAATTTGATCCGTCAAGTACTTTCCATTCCTTTTCATTAAAGATAAAAATGCCCTGGCTTTCACTGCCTATCCATTTATCGTCATTTTGTTTATCAACTCCAATGCAGGTAAGGTTAACAGAAGGTATATCACTATAAAGTGAATTATAAGTAACCAATAGTGTAGTATCATTTAGCATCTTATTTACCTCGGCTGTCTTGTTACTTGTAACCTCTGCAATAACGCTGTCATAGCGGCAATTAGTGTTCTTAAGATAAAATTTATGTTTTCCGGGGAGTAAATTTTTTATTGTAAGAGGAGTAACATTACCAAGCACAGAATCGTTATATATAACAGTTGCACCGGTTGGAGTTGTAGCAAGAGAAACCGCACCGCGCATGGCTGGATTCTTAGTGAAATCAAATGTGAGATATTCTTTTTTGTTTTCTTCAATATTTAAAATGAAAGTCGAATCCCTGTAGTATTTAACTCTAAGAATAAACTTATTAGAGCCATATTCCAGCCATTTAATACTATCAGGTGTTGTCTGACCAGTATTTGTTCCATTCACATAAATAGATGCACCACCTGGAATAGATTCCAGGTAAACAAAACCATTTAATATTTTTGGTCCAAATTCTGTAATGGAAATTTCTTTGTCGCAGGCAAGAGATGACAATACAACAAAAAAAAACGAATAAAAAATATTTTTATTCAACCGCTTCATTTAATTTTGCCGATGAAGTTTAAACCTTGTAGTGAGAGATTTTCTTTTAACAACATTTTTCCCGCCATTAAACAGTTAAAGAAATTCTGTGTTCAATATAAAAAATTTTCTCTAAAAAAAATGTAGTTAAAAAATCAATAGGTTTCTTTCAAGATGGGACCTTGACAGCCACTGAAAAGTGAGAGGTCAAATGTCAAAAGATAAACAATTGAATTACAACGGAATGACTATTGAATTACTATGAGTTACAATTGAATTACTATTGTATGACCATAGAATGACAATTGAATGACGCACAAGCAAATGTCGAATCGGAGAATGGGTGAACCGGAGATTGGGGAAATGACTACGAATGACTATTGAGTTACCATCAATTTACAAATTCCGAATTTCTGATTTCCAATTTCCCACTCAGCCTCAGCCTATTTCTGATACTTCGCAAGACAAATAGGTTCTACACAAACCTCAGATCGAAAAGTTCTTCGGTTATACCATGGTAGTAAGGAAGGCGGATCAGTTCTGTGAGAGCATCGGTTTCATTCTCAGTCATTTCATAATAAAGAGAATTTAAATTTTCATTTATAAAATCTTTAGAAGCAGTGTCAAACTGCAGCTTATTAATGACCTCATTGCTGCTGCTCTCAATCCTTTCATCAATACCTTCGAATAATTTATTCATGGATGAAAGGGATGATTCGTTTTTGGATACCAAGACAAAATTAACATAAGGCAGGAATAACATAGTCGATAATTCATCAGCAAAACTTAATCCGCGGCTGAATTTTCCATTCTCAAAATTCTTATCACCTGCTACAAGATAGTTCTTACCTGAATCAATTTCATTTGCAAGATGAATCTGAATCTGCGAAGAATATCTTTCGTTGAAAACTATTTTACTAAGAATAACATCGTTGGAATTTGCATCACCTGTTAAATACAAGTCAGTAAAATTATTTTGGCCGGGCACAAAATACAGGTAGGAACCGGAGAGTTGTCCGTCGAATGAGAACGCAAGTTTATTTGAAACGAATAAATTCTGGTGTTTAATAAGGTCACAGGATGGAATTATCCCGATATCTGCATTGCCTGTTTCAATTTCATTTGATATGACAGATGAAGCTGTAAACTTAATTCTTTCCTTTACATTATCCGGAAGCACAGATGCAAACAAAACCGAAAAAACATTATCCGGCAATAAAATATTTGGCAGCTTACTCATATCAATAAAAAATTAAACTGGTAAATAAAAAAAGCCGCTCTGTTAAGCGGCTGAAAAACTAAGCTTCCTGGTTTCTGGTTTTGGATTTAATCCTAGCGGATTTACCTGAAAGTTTTCTTAAGTAGAATAATTTTGCTCTGCGAACGTCACCTTCTTTAAGAACTTCAATTTTAGCAATCTTTGGTGAGTAGATAGGGAAAATTCTTTCCACACCAACACCGCTTGAAATTTTTCTTACAGTAAACGTTCTTGAAACTCCATTACCTCTAATGCTTATAACATCACCTTCAAAAGGCTGGATTCTTTCTTTATCGCCTTCAATAACTCTATAATGAACACGAATATGATCACCAGGATTAAAAACAGGAATATCTGTTTTGATCTGATCGTTTACGAATTCTTTTAATTTATCCATAACTACTCCGAACTATTTATTTTTTTCCATTTTTCTGTTAGCAACTTCGATTGTTCTTTTTTCCAATCATCAATTTTTTTTGCGTGGCCGGAAAGTAAAACTTCCGGTACGCTCATTCCTTTATACTCAGCCGGGCGAGTATAATAAGGAGGTTCAACCACATCTCCATCCATAAAAGAATCATTCAATGCCGATTCGCTATCGTGCAAAACACCTGGAATCAATCTAACAACAGAATCTACAATAACCAAGGCAGGAATTTCTCCGCCAGTTAACACATAATTACCAATTGAAATTTCATCGGTAGCAAATCGCTCGCGTACCCTGTCATCAACTCCTTTGTAATGACCTGCAATAATTAAAATATTTTCTGCAAGTGAAAACTTGTTAGCAATCTGCTGATTAAAGATTTTTCCTTTAGGGCAGCAATAAATAACATGCTGGTAGATTCTTTCATTCTGGAGCTTTTCAATGCATTCAAAGAACGGTTCGGGTTTTAATATCATACCCGAGCCACCGGCAAACGGTTTATCATCTATAGTTTTATGTTTATCGTGTGCATAATCTCTAAGGTTATGAATATAAATCCCAACCTTATCAGCATCCTGTGCTCTTTTAAGAATGCTTGTGTTTAACGGACTATGCAACAAATCCGGAACAGCAGAAACAATATCAATCCTCATCATCGTAAATACTGCCGCCCGCTTTTAATATCAAAATTTTCTTTTCAGGATCAAAACTTTCTATATAATCCTTAACAGCAGGAATCAAAATTTCTTTTTTATTTATATCCTGAATAACATACACATCATTAGCCGGAAGAAATAAAACGTCAGTCACTTCACCAAATTTTTCATCATTTCTTAATACAACGCTTCCAATAAGATCACGTACAAAATAAACATCTTTCTCGTATTTATTTTTCTCATCGGCTTTAACAAAGATATTCTTCCCGATTAAAAACTGAATTTCATCATCAGTATTAAAGTTTTTAAGCTTAAGATAAAAGTTGTTTTTTACTTTCTCAGCTTTTTCGACGAAGAACTCTTTGTAATCTCCAAAGATCTCAATATAAATTTTATCAAGATCAAGGATAGTTTCCGGATTATTTATGTGAGTAAACAGCGAAACAAAACCATTTTTTTTATAAGCAGATTTTATTTCAGCTACAAGGAAAAAGTCACTCACGTTCTGATTAATCCAGAATTTCCATTACTGTTCTTTTACCTTCCTTTGCAGCAACAGCTGTTAGCAAAGTTCTGATTGCAACAGCAGTTTTTCCTTGTTTGCCAATGACTTTACCAACGTCTTCAGGCGCTACTTTCAAGGTGAAAACATATTTTTTATCTTCACCAACTTTCATCTCGATGTTGACTGCATCGGGATTATCAACAAGGCTTTTAACAATGAACTCAATGAATTCTTTCATAATATAGCCCTCTATAAATTTAGCAATTAGTACTTAACTAATCAGTAAATGAAATCATTGGGAAATGATTTCATCAGGAAGCAGTACTATTTACTTCCTCAGCAGCTTTGCCGGGCTGTTCATTTGCTTCAGCAGCTTTTTTGGCGGCAGCTTTTTTACTAAGCTTTTCAGTTTTTTTAACAGAAGACTTTTTTGCTTCTTTCAATTTCTGCCAATCGGAAATTTTATTTGCAATTTCTTCTTCAGATAATTTCTTTTTCAATAATTCTTTTTTAAGAAGAATTCCCTGTTGAGATAATATACTGCGCACAGTTTCTGTAGGTTGTGCACCAACACCCAGCCAATACAATGCTCTTTGTTCATTAATATCAACTAAAGCAGGATTTGATTTAGGGTTATATAATCCAATAGCTTCCAGAAATTTTCCATCTCTTGGTGAACGTGAATCTGCAGCAACAGCTGTTAGCAAAGTTCTGATTGCAACAGCAGTTTTTCCTTGTTTGCCAATGACTTTACCAACGTCTTCA
>QZKB01000015.1 GCA_003599415.1 Ignavibacteriales bacterium
ATTATTACATGCCTGAATTTTCTTTAAAATGAATCACTCATTAAATTAGAGGCATTATGAAATACAAATCATTATTTATGCTGATGATCGCGCTGGTCTTCTCAGCAAATCTAATAGCGCAAAAACTTAACACAATCGACATCCCCTACAAAACATTTACTCTTAAAAACGGCTTAACATTAATTGTTCACGAAGATAACAAAGCACCAATTGTTGCAGTTAATATTTGGTATCATGTTGGTTCTAAAAACGAAAAACAGGGTAAAACCGGTTTCGCGCATTTATTTGAGCATTTAATGTTTAATGGAAGCGAAAATTTTGATGATGATTATTTTAAGATTATGGAAAAAATTGGGGCAACTGACTTGAACGGTACCACCAATAATGACCGCACAAACTATTTCCAGAATGTACCAAAATCGGCTCTCGATTTAGCCTTGTGGATGGAAAGTGATAGAATGGGGCATTTACTTGGTGCCGTTACTCAAGCAAAACTTGATGAGCAGAGAGGTGTAGTTCAAAATGAAAAACGTCAAGGTGAAAATGAACCTTATTCAATTGCTTATGAATTAATTACTCACAATACTTATCCCAAAGGGCATCCATATTCATGGACGGTAATCGGCTCAATGGAAGATCTTGAAGCGGCAAAACTTGAAGATGTTCATGAATGGTTCAAAACTTATTATGGACCAAATAATGCCGTGCTTGTTGTTGCAGGTGATATTAACGCCGAAGAAGTTTATAAGAAAGTAGAAAAATATTTTGGGGATATTCCGGCTGGTCCTCCAATTTCAAAATCACAAATCAATATCGCCAAAATGGTTGGCACTAAACGTCATGCCGCGCAGGATAGAGTTCCTCAGGCACGAATAACTAAAATTTGGAATATCCCTCAATGGGGGACAAAAGAATTAGCTCACCTCGATTTATTGAGCGATATTCTGGCTTCAGGAAAAACATCCCGATTTTATAAAAGATTAGTTTATGAAGATCAGATAGCGACGCGCGCAGCATCATATTACAGCGATGGAGAAATTGGAAGTCAATTTATTGTTGAAGCAGATGTTAAACCCGGAGTAAATATTTCTGAAGTTGAAAAAGCTCTTGATGAGGAATTAGCAAAGGTATTAAAATCGGGTGTTACCGAAAAAGAATTGAAGAAAGTCAAATCACAATTTTTTGCCGGATTCATCCGTGGAATTGAAAGAATTGGCGGCTTTGGCGGCAAGTCCGATATACTTGCTCAAAATATGGTTTATGGCGGTTCTCCCGATTATTATAAAACATATCAAAAATTTATTGCCGAAACTACACCTGCGGATATCAAAAACGCGGCAAATAAATGGTTGAGCGATGGTGTATTTATTTTGGAAATTCATCCATATCCACCATACGCTACAGTTACTAGTGATGTTGACCGAAAGACAGTACCCCAAGCTGGAGAATCACCGGAGGTAAAATTCCCCGACGTTCAAAAAGATAAGTTAAGCAATGGAATGCAAATATTGTTAGCAGAAAGAAAAGCTATTCCGGTAGTTAATCTTAATTTGATGTTTGATGCAGGCTTTGCGAGCGATCAGTTTGCATCCCCCGGTACAGCAAGTATGGCGATGAATATGCTTGATGAGGGGACAAAAACAAAAGACGCACTTCAAATTAGTGAAGAATTACAAATGTTGGGAGCTACTTTAGGAACCGGTTCTAATCTTGATATGGCATTTATAAATATGAGCGCTCTAAAAGCTAATCTTGATCCTTCATTAAATTTATTTGCCGATGTAATTTTGAACCCCTCATTCCCTCAAAAGGAACTTGAAAGATTAATAAAAGAAAGAATTGTTGGAATTCAGCGTGAAAAAGTTCAGCCAATTCAAATGGGTCTTCGTGTTGTACCTAAATATATTTATGGGGAAGATCATCCTTATGGTAAACCATTCAGCGGGTCAGGATTTGAATCAACAGTTATGAAACTTACTCGTGATGATATGGTTAAGTATCATCAAACCTGGTTTAAACCAAATAACGCAACCATTGTGATTGTAGGCGATATTACAATGAGTGAAATAAAACCAAAGCTCGAAAAATTATTTGCGGCATGGAAACAGGGAGATGTTCCAGATAAAGAAATTAAAACTGTTGCTGCACCAGATAAACCGGTTGTTTATTTAATGGATCGACCGGGTTCACAATCATCCATTATATTCGGCGCTCAAGTAGCCCCCCCATACGGTGATAAAGAAAACATTGCTATTCAATCTATGAATGATATTCTTGGTGGAATGTTTACTTCAAGAATTAATATGAATTTAAGAGAGGATAAGCATTGGTCATATGGTTCGGGTGCATTTATGCCCAACGCAAGAGGACAAAGACCCTACTTGTTTTATGGTGTTGTTCAGGTAGATAAAACCAAAGAATCTATTCAAGAAATAATCAAAGAAACAAAAGGTTATGTTGGCGATAAACCGGCTACAAATGAGGAAGTAAATCAAGTGAAAGAGCAAAACTCACTTTCACTTCCCGGAAGTTGGGAAACCAACGCAGCCGTAGCAAATTCACTTGTAACTTCGGTTAGTTACAATCTTTCTGATGGTTACTGGAACGAATATTCCTCAAAAATCAAAAATCTTTCAGTTAACGATATCCAGTCAGCGGCAAAAAGAATTATTTCTCCCGACAATCTAATTTGGGTAGTTGTAACCGATGCCTCAAAAACAAAAGAGGGATTAAAAGAATTAGGTTATGAAATTAGAATGATTGATGGTGACGGCAATTTGATTAAGTAAAAAAGAAGCTGTCTCAAAAGTAAAAATGTTTTTCATTAATAACTTTTGGGACAGCTTTTATTTTAAGTTTGCCCGAGATACTCATCTCAAACATTATACTCAGCAATAATTAATTAACAGTTAAATGGGGATTAATTTTACCTACAAGATGTGATTTTGGAACAGCTCCAACAACGGCATCAACTAATTTTCCACCTTTAAATATTCCCAATGTTGGAATGCTCATAATTCCATACTGGGATGCTACCTGAAAATTTTCATCTGTATTAACTTTTACAACTTTTAGTTTTCCGGAAAGATCATTTGCTATTTCCTCAACAACAGGTGCTACCATGCGGCATGGTCCACACCAGGGAGCCCAAAAATCAACCAATACCGGAATGTCACTTTGTAAAACTTCTTGCTGGAAATTGTTGTCGGTTCCTACTATTACATTATTCATTTCATTCTCCTTTTTGAATTTTCTATCCGTTTGATGCCGCTCAGAAAAAAAGGATTCATAAAAATTATAGGATAGTTGTGAGCTCCTGGAGGGAAGTAATTTTTGGCACGTCTATGTTTTTTGTTATGGCGGAATTTGTTTTGGTTCCCCTGTCAATTAATATTGCGTTCAACCCGGCATTAATTGCCCCCTGTATATCATCCTCGGGATTGTCTCCAATATAAACCACTTCTTCGGGATTCAATCCACATTTAGATAAGCCTATCTCAAATATTTTCTTCTCCGGTTTTTTGCAATTCACATCATCTGAAACAATTATAAAATCGAATAATGATTTGAGTTTTGTACTCCCTACAACTTCATGAATATGTGGTGTGTGGTCAAAATTTGTAATTAAACCAACGGTATATATCTTTCTCAAATTTTCAATTGTGGAAATAGAATGACGATCAACCTCAATTTGTTCCTGCCATTTTTGAACGGATATATTTGCCAATTCCTTTATCTGTTCAATTGGCAGAGTTAAATTAATTTCTTCAAGAAAATACTTAATCTTCGACTCGTAGGTTGAAAGCTGAAGTGTATTATTTTTAGGAACATCAATTGTGATAATTTTATTACAGAGAATTTCAATTTGATTAAAGGAAATATTGTAGGGTTTACCTATATACTCATAATAACAATTTATCCAATGTCTGTTTGCTGCATCATAATCATTAAATGTTAATAATGTACCATACAGATCAAAAAACACTCCTCTAATTTTATTTTTGTTTATCTGATTGAAATTATACTTACTCATTCAATTTTATTAGATTTTTGAAGGTTGTGTCTAGCGCAAAGTATTTTTACGTTTTCAACTTTTATACTCGTTCCCCCCATTGAATACGGCAAGTCATGATCAAAGTGTAATTCATCAGTCGATCCGCACAAAACACATTTGCCTCCATCTCTCTTCCACACCTCTTTTTTAATCTCTGTGGGTATCAATCTCGTTCGAGTTTTTAATGTTCTTATTTGATTTTCATTTTTAATAAAATCAATATCTGTTTCTTCAAGAATAAATCTGAATACTTTTCTTTGATTGTCGTCAACAACAATTTTATAATCTATTAGCTTAAAAAATCCTTTCTCGGACCAAATCCCCGAGAATATTTTTTCGTATGCCCTTACTATTTCAACTTCCCCGATTCCTCTCTTGAACAGCTCTATTGTCTGGATAAACTTTCCATTTTCCGTTGGATTTCCTCTTTTAGTAAATTGAGGTTGATCTGTCTTCTTTGGATTTATTCCACTTGATCTTGGAACATCGTGACCTTCATATTCAAGTGTTATTCCATCATCATATATTCTATCCTTATAGGGGGCATTTATTCTTTGAGAAAAAAGTATTACAGAGTATTTAGGATTCAAACGATAATTCATACCTCTTTGTAAAACCTGTACCCCCTCTTGGTCACACATTTCACGATAAGATAATATTTCATCTTTCATTTAGTATCTCTATAACATCATCATGTATTTTTCCTGCTGTTGCGACCATACTGGTTCCAGTTACAGCATCGCCTCCTTTATAGTCGGTTACTTTCCCGCCGGCGCCTCTAATAACCGGAATTACCGCAAGAGAATCCCAAGGATTCATAATCGGATCAATCATTATATCTGCGAACCCGGTAGCAACTAAATAATATCCGTAGCAGTCGCCCCACATTCTATAATATTTAACTTTTCGCATCAGGTTATCAAATCCAGCCTTACTTTGATATTTTTCAATATGCAGATAATCAGTTCCGAGAAGTATTGCCTGCGATAAATCATCGCACTTCCTAACATTAACAGCTTTCCCATTTAGCAAGGCCGAATCGTTATCGCCAATCAAAAATTCATTAAGTATAGGTTGATGAATAACACCCAAAATTGGTTCATTATTTTTGACAAGAGCAATAAGAGTTCCGAATGTTACAGTTCCGCAAATAAAACTTTTTGTTCCGTCAATCGGGTCCAGTATCCATTTGTATTCTGATTCCGAATTATGCTCCCCAAATTCCTCACCCAAAATTCCATGCTCTGGATATCGTTTCATAATTAATTCACGCATCAATTCTTCGGCTTTTTTATCGGCAATTGTTACCGGCGATTCATCAGCTTTGTTCTCAATTTTTACATCTGTACGCCAATACTGCTTAATTAATTTTCCACTCAGCATTGCGAGTTCTTCAGCAAACAGTTTTAACTCTTTTAATTCACTCATCTATTTATCTCATCTTTTGTGGGAGTCCATTCAAATAAAATAATACATAATAATAGTAAGTTAAATTTATAGATTTGAAAATCTTTAACAAAACTATTGTATTTTCGCTAATAGAAAAATGAATCTAGTTACAGCAAATAGCGAATCAATTCAACATGCGGCTCAAATTATAAAGTCGGGGGGATTAGTTGCGTTTCCCACCGAGACAGTTTATGGGCTGGGTGCTGATGGTTTAAATCCAATTGCGGTAGCAAAAATATTTGAAGCAAAAAAGCGCCCCACTTTTAATCCATTAATTTTACACATTGCCGAAAAAAACTGGTTCACAAAACTTGCATCATCAATTGATGAAAATGTTGAACTGTTGATTGAAAAATTTATGCCGGGACCACTGACATTAGTTCTTCCCAAAAAAGATATTGTCCCGGATATTGTAACTTCAGGTAATAGCACTGTTGCTATACGAATGCCAAACCATCTTGTTGCTTTAGAGTTAATTAAGGAAGCCGGGACTCCAATAGCGGCGCCAAGCGCTAATAAATTTGGGCACTTAAGTCCTACCGAAGCAATTCATGTTCAAAAATATTTGGGTAGTAAGGTTGATTTAATTATTGATGGAGGAAAATGTTCGGTTGGAATTGAATCAACAATAATTCAATACGAAGAGGGAAATTTCTATCTGCTTCGTCATGGCGGTATTTCCAAAGAAGATCTTGAAAAGATTACTGGAAAATTTTCAAATAAAAAACTAGACGCTGATAAGCCAAATTCACCGGGGCAATTGCCATTTCATTATTCACCCAATACTCCTCTAAAATTTTATGACGAATCTTTACTTGATGAATCTAAAAATATAGGGGCATTATTCTTCAGAGAAAAAACTGATAATTTTAATTACAAAATTGAACGGGTGCTCTCTCCATCCGGAAATCTTAGAGAAGCGGCCGCTAATTTATTTTTGATTCTGCATGAGTTTGAAACATTAGACCTGGATCTAATATTAGTGGAAAAAATAGAGCAATCCGGGTTGGGATCCGCCATTATGGATAGATTAACAAAAGCAGTTAATAAACATTATTGATTTTCATAAATTCAGTTCATAGCTTGCTTACAAATAATTCTAATAAGTCTAACAATTCTATTTTGAAAGAAAACAATACCGAGGAAAAACTACGGCTGCTTGTCGCCGAACAGCAAGAGTTAAACAGGCAATTGAAAGAATCGCAGGATGAACTGCATAAATTAAATGCTAATAAAGACCGATTAATTTCAATTATTGCCCACGATTTAAGAAGCCCCTTCAATTCACTATTAAATTTTTCTGAGTTTCTCGTTGAAGATATTGACGAACTCCCCAAAGAAGAGATTAAACTTTTTGCCCAAAAGATAAATGAAGCGGCAAATAATTTATTTACACTGCTCGAAAATCTTTTGCAGTGGTCACGCATGGAATCGGGCAAATTTCCATTTCATCCCGGCAAGTTAAATTTAAGATACAAGATTAATCAGGTTATAAAGTTATTCATTGATATTGCCGAGATTAAAAAAGTAAAAATTATCAACAACGTTCCCGAAACTTGTATAGCTTTTGCAGATGAAGATATGATGTTCTCAGTAATTCAGAATCTTTTATCCAACGCTATTAAATTTTCAAAAGATAATGGAGAAATTATATTTGATGGAGTAGTTGAGAATAACGTGATTAAGATTTCCGTTAACGATACAGGGGTTGGGATTAAAGAAGATGATTTAGCAAAACTTTTTCGGAATGATATTCGCCATTCAACTTATGGTACACATGATGAGAAGGGCTCTGGACTGGGATTAATGATCTGCAAGGAAATGGTTGAAAAAAACAACGGAGAAATAAGTGTAACAAGTAAATTTGAAGAAGGAACTACTTTTTCTTTTACACTCCCCACGTTTAGTGCTCAACAAAACTAATGACTTTTCACCTCCGGCCTCAGTTTTATAATAGCGTTTTTAATAAAATTTGGAATTACTGTTTTTCGGGTTAGCTTAATCGCGTTTTCCTCCTCGAGTAGTGCAAGCATATCATAATACTTTTGTTCACCATATTTGCTGATCACATGTTCTTTCCTATCTGGTTTTCTAAAATGAAAATACATACTTGCCGGATCAGCTTCGGGATGAAATTGGGTACCAACAATCTCATCAGAAATGCGCACTGCCATAATTGCTCTTTCAAGTTCCACATGGGGTCTAAATTTTTCGATGCACAATATTTTAGCGTTAAGCTCATCAATTTTAGATTGATTAGGCTGAACGACCTGCCATTCTCTAAAATCGGCCGCATAAAAAGGTTCGGGTAAATTTTTTAATATTATTTCATCTTTTGCCAATTCTGTTTTATGAACCGGCATAACACCAAATGATTTAGAATTTCTCCTAACAACTTCCCCAAATTCAAAGAAGCGGGCCATCAACTGAAATGAATGGCATATAAAAAATAAGTGCTTCTTTTCTTCATTGCCCTCATTAAAATTCCAGATAGAATCTAGAAGTGAGAAATA
Organism: Ignavibacteriales bacterium; assembly: GCA_003599415.1. Taxonomy (GTDB): domain Bacteria; phylum Bacteroidota; class Ignavibacteria; order Ignavibacteriales; family SURF-24; genus SURF-24. The sequence goes on from QZKB01000015.1 coordinate 8,017, forward strand.
GTTTTTTTCCCAAGGAGTGTTTTCCCCCTCAAACGGACTTCCCGGTCCACCAGAGGAGATAAAAATATTATAATCTAAATTTGGTATCTCATTTTTATAACGAGTGTCGAATAATTCATAGTTAACCGATAGTGAAGGATACAAGCAATCTATCTCATTAATAATGTCTTTTATGCATCTTATGCCCTGGTTCTCTTCATTATTATAAAGATCTAATATGGCAATTTTTATTTCTTCGCTTTTCAATTTCATCCTTTTTTAATAGTGCAAATATAACTTACTTTCTTATAAGACTTTCGGCTGAATTTACTTTTACTGAATTTTAAGATACCGGCAAGTTAAGTATTGAAGTTAATAACCAATTCATCTATATCATTTTTAAACATATAACACTATTTTTTCAAACAAGTTTATTGAAAAAACCGAGGTACTGCTGGATAATTATTTTAAAGAAAAATGCTCGTGCGGGTTCGACAAATCTAATAAGCACATTCAGCATCAATCCGAGTATTCCAGTTTTGGCTGGATTTTATATTGGATTGGTATTAGCGCCAAACCGGTGCGGGTAAGTTTTAAATGTTCCAATTGCGGCGAAATTATTGAATCGACGGATAATCCCGAAATACTTAAAAAATACGTGGGCAGGTAATAAATTAATTAACCAGCTCTAAAAATTTTATAAATAACTTTTTTAGATGGAGGCAGCAGATGTCAAAAGATATGATATTGGAGAAAATTGAACAGGCGGTAAAAATTCTAAATGAGAAAAATATTGATATGTGGATGACTTATGTAAGAGAAACGGGAAATATAAAAGATCCAATGCTTGATATGATTGTTGGAACTAACGCCACCTGGCAAACCGCATTCATAATAACAAAAAGTGGTGAAACTCATGCGGTATTAGGTTCACTTGAATTGGAAAACATGAAAGCTGTTGGCACTTATAAAAATATTCATCCATACTTAAAAAATATTAAGGATGAATTAGTAAAAGTCCTCGATTCTATTAAACCAAATAAAATAGCAATCAACTTTTCCCGTAATTCGAGTTTGGCCGATGGAATGACCTACGGTTTGTACCTCGAATTAATGGATCATTTAAAAGAGACAAAATATGCAAACTCATTTATTTCTTCGGAAGAAATTGTTGCGGCTTTGAGAGGAAGAAAATCGCATACTGAAATATCGAATACAAAAAAAGCAATTGAAGATACACTCAAAATTTTTGATGAAGTTACAAAGTTTATTAAACCGGGTCTTTCCGAAAAGGATATCGCAAATTTTGTTTTAGATATCTGTGAGAAAAGAGGATTGGAACCATCATGGGAGGTTGAACATTGCCCGGCAGTATTTACCGGACCCAATACAGCGGGAGCGCATTCAGGCCCTACCGATAGAAAGGTTGAATGCGGACATGTAATCAATATGGATTTTGGCGTTAAGCATAATGGTTATTGCGCCGACCTTCAGCGGACCTGGTATGTTTTGCATCCCCACGAAGATAAAGCTCCTATAGAAGTTCAAAAAGGTTTTGATGTTATTGTTGAATCAATCACCCGTTCCGCAAATGAAATGAAACCGGGAAAACAAGGATGGGAAATTGATCAGGTTGCGAGAAACTATATTCAAATTTGTGGGTACGATGAATTTCCCCACGGTCTCGGGCATCAGGTTGGAAGAGCAACACACGACGGCGGAGCTTTGATGGCGCCTAAATGGGAGCGTTATAATAATCTTCCCTATCTTGAATTAGAAGAGAATAATGTTTTTACAATCGAGCCCCGTTTAACAATTAAAGATTATGGTATTGCTACAATTGAAGAAATGGTTTTAGTTACAAAAGATGGTGTTGAGTGGCTTTCGAATAGACAAAAGGAAATTTATTTAATAAAACCGTAATTATGATTGCGATTAATTATGAGAACGCGTGTAAAAATTTGCTGTATCTCCAGCATCGAAGAAGCTAAACTTGCAATAAAAAATGGAGTAGACGCAATTGGTCTGGTTGGAAATATGCCGAGCGGTCCCGGTGTAATAGATGATAATTTAATAGCAAAGATTGCAAAGTTCGCTCCTCCTCCAATCGCTACATTTTTATTGACTTGTGAAACTGAACCAGATAAAATTATTTCACATCATAAAAAAGTAAATACAACTACAATTCAACTTGTGGATGAAGTTAAGCCGGAGGCATATTCGCAGATTCGTTCTAATTTGCCAGCAGTGAAGATTGTTCAAGTTATTCATGTAATTGATGAAGATTCGGTTGAACAGGCAATTTCTATTTCACAATTTGTTGATGCAATACTACTCGACAGTGGCAATCCAAATCTAAAAGTAAAAGAACTTGGTGGAACAGGGAAGGTTCATAATTGGAAACTTAGCCGAAAAATTGTGGAGTCTGTTTCAATTCCAGTTTTTCTTGCCGGTGGCTTAAATCCCGATAACATTGTAGAAGCAGTTGAAGCAGTACATCCTTTCGGAGTTGATGTTTGTTCGGGATTAAGAACAAACGGCCTTTTGGATGAAAGTAAAGTTGAAAAGTTTATGAATGCTATTCATGTGGCGTCAAGAAATGGTTCTTGACGACTGAATATGTTTGTGATCTTAGCATCAGTTACCGGCTGTCAAGGACCAATCCTTGACAGTTAAGTATGCTATCGCAAAGAAAAAGTTCTTGGCGACCAAGAGATGTACCGTCAAGAAATGGTTCTTGACGGCTTAATCTGTTTATGATCTTCGAAGCGTATCCTTGCCGTCGAAGACCGCTCCTTGACAGCGATTAATGATTATGATCATAATTTAATTAACACGATCAGCAATAAACCAGAAAGAAAATGATATGGCCGAGTTAAAAACAAAACAGAACAATAAATCGGTTACCGAATTTTTAAAATCCATCCCAGATCAACAAAAGCAAAAGGAGTGCTTGACTATAAACAATCTTTTGAAAAAGATATCTAAGGCAAAACCTAAAATGTGGGGAGACGCAATTATCGGGTATGGTTCCTATCGCTACAAATATGAGAGTGGCAGAGAGCTAGACTGGTTTCCAATCGGATTTTCTCCCCGTAAAAATAATATTACACTATATACAATGTGCGGATTTGAAAAGAATGCCGGGTTAATGAAAAAATTGGGAAAGTATAAAACCGGGAAATCGTGTCTTTATATCAATAAGCTTGAGGATGTTGATTTAAAAATTCTCGAGGAAATATTTACTAACGCTTTCTATTCGAAGATGGCAAAAGGCTAATTTAATTTCTCCCAATCTAACTTGGCTGTTAAGGACCAATCCTTGACAAATCATTCTTCCGCCAAGAAGTGGTTCTTGGCGTCCGAGAGGTCTTCCGTCAAGAAGTGGTTCTTGGCGACACCAAGAGATATCCCGTCAAGAAGTGGTTCTTGACGGCGGAGACGTTCACAAGGCTGTCGAGGACCATTCCTCGACAGCCACTATGCTATCATCTAAAACGCGAAGTTAACCGCCAACCGGTTTACATTATCAAAAACATCCATTTTAGAAAATGAATAATTGACCTCAACATTATAGCCGGAAAGCGATGTATTAACACCCGCTCCCATTGACCAGGAAGCGATATCCCTATTTGTTTGATATCCCGCTCTCAAAGCTACCACACCAAGAAAACGGTACTCGGCGCCAATATTCATTCTTTCCGAATATGAGTTTGAATGGAGAAAATCTACCGCAAATGTAAGCGCGTCCTCTTTCGAATCAGTAATAAATTGGAGCAGATCAATTGCGGCACCAAGTGTAAAAGTTAATGGAAGTTGTTCATCAACAGCTTCTCTCTTAAGATTAGAAGCGAAATTTCTAATCGCCATTCCAAAGCGGAAATCTTTGTAATCGGTATTGTAAAGTACACCGGCATCAAACACAAATTTAGCGGCATTATTCTCTCTGGATGAACCATCATAAAATGAATTGCTACCTAAATTTTGTCCTGCATACCGAATGTTTCCCCCAATCGAAAACTGTGTACTAATTTGTCGCGCATAAGAAATACCAAACGAATAAGCGCCAACATTATCTATCAACCCGGTTTCAATATATCCATCGGGATAGGATGACAATTGCGATGGATGCGCCAATCGTGTTCCAATAATATTTCCATAATCAACACTCAGCAAACTAATGCCCACTGTTCCTAATTCTTCAAGATTATAGGTAACCGCGCCTGCTAAATATTTAATATCGGCAATCCACTGAGTGTAATTAAAAGTAACATCAAACGGGGTTTTGCTTCCAGCAATTCCCGCTGGATTATAAAATATTGCATCCGAATTATTCCCAACCGCAAAATAGGCTTCCCCCATTGCGCTGGCTTTTGGTGATACACTCACCAGTTGAAAATTCATTGTACTCTGAGCGAGTTTATTAATGCCAACCTGTGCATTAATAATGTTCACACAAAAAAGAAGAACCGCGGCGGTTACAAATATTTTTATAGTTTTCATTTCAAAGTTCTCCTTAATATTAGCGAACAATTATAAATTTCTGATAAGAGTGCTCGCCGCTTGGTTTTTGAAACACCGCAATGTAAACCCCGCTGCTTATAACTTGCTGGCTATCGGTAATCAGATCCCATTTTTCTGATCCATCATTTGTAACTTTATTATGATCAATCGTTTTGATTAAATCGCCATTCTCGGTAAATATTTTAATAGTGCATTCAGTCGGAAGATTCACAAAAAATAATAATCTGCCGTTACTCGAGCCATAAGCCGACGCGTCATTAACGAGCGGATCATTAATGTTATATGGATTAGGTACAATTCTAACTCTTGTTAAATCATCTTGCGGTTTAAATGGTGGACTTACATAATAAATATTCGGGACGAGTAATCTACTACTGTAAATTATTTTACCACGAGTTGTTGGATCGGCAGTTAAATCATTTTGATTTATTCGAGCTTTCGATTGAACGTAATAATAATAACTTGCCTGCGGAACTAAACTTTTATCTTTATAAAAATGAACTGCGGCTTTATCGTTAGCATCCGAATCATAAACCGGTTCATAATAAACTGTATCTACATTTGATACTTTACGCATAATTCTATAACCGGCAAAGTTTGGCATCTTTTCGGCATCCGGGCAGGACCATGTTAATTCAGTTCCATCCGGATATGCCGCAACTTTTAAATCAATTGGTGGCGGGGGAGCTTGTGGTATTTTGTAGTTGTTATCAAAATTCCATTTTGCTCTGTATGCAGAAAGCATTACAGAATCTATTCCGGAACTTAGCCATCTATTTTTTCTTATTTCATATTCATCATTGGTTGGAAATACAAAATTAGTAGGAAGCCATCCCGTAACCGGATTTGGCATATTCTGCGGTTCTTCCTTTAATGTTTTTCTTAATGCTTTTTTCCCAACTTCATTCGCCTTTTCCAAACTAATGCCAGCAAATCCCGAAGCATATACAATTCTTATTTTTTGTCCCGGCTTTAATTCTTTATAGGGACCAAAAACGATATGCATCAATGATTGATTACCTTGTGAAATACCGCTGGGATATTGGGAAAAATCAGCTACCCCCAACTCATCATTATTTAATCCATGAAGTGTATTTGGAAAAGCATTACCTTTAATTGGATATAGTTTTGAAAACTCTCCTCTAATTGCCCAAAATGTTGAACCGCCATTTCCGCCAAATTCATCTTCTGATGGAGAATAGGGCATCTTTGTATCGTTGCCGATATATGTAATTCTTGGTTGAAGAAAATCATCAACATCTTCGGCTGAGTTTGCATAGGCGTTCTTAGATGCATGTAGAATTGAAACGAAGTGCATTTTATTGCCGGTTAATCTTCCCCCCTGGTTAATTGCAGGAGCTCCCATTTGATCTCCCGGACGGTTAGGGTCATCCGCGCTGTATTCATAAAACACTCTAAGTTTACCCGGTACTTTACCTCCTGCAAAAGTTAATAATGTATCTGCAGGTCTTCCTCCATGATAATGTTGCCAGGTAAGGGAGGGATTAAATGCTTCGTTATTTGAGGGAGCTGGATTTCTTCCATCCGAAAAAATTGTGTTTATCATATTTGAGGTCATTAGTATATAAACATCTTTATAGGTGGAATCTTTATGCTGATTAGTAAATTCAAAATCATAAATCATATAATTATCATTATAATTTTGACCCCATGCCATAATTTTTCTTTTAACTGTAATGTCATAAATATATCTGTTGGTCACCTCAACAATATGATCATAAGTTCCGCCGGAAAATTTTGTAGGATCCAGCCGAGTCTTCGCATCATAAACATCATAAGTATTCTTTGACCCCACAATATTCTGTGCGGTATAAGGATATCTCACAAAGCTGGTCATCGGAACTTCAACTTTTCTTCCATTCGGAAAATATGTTTGATCAATCAAATCGAATACAGCAATAGTATCATTTTGCCTTAGCGGATCCGTTTCAAATGAATTGAAAAAATACCTTGTTGCGATCGAAAAACCCGCGCCTACATTCGCTTGTCTGTATTGTCCTCTCATTATAGTTAAATCATAATCATTCGGGAAAAAACTGGGTGCGGCGAAATTACTTCCACTGCTTCCGTTATCAGTAATTCCTATCCACATTTTCCCCATTTTCATTCTTGCGATATTTTGAGAATGAACCATACTTGTGGGAACAATGAATAATATAATAAGCAAGAGCAGTAACAATCTTTCAATTGTTGTGCTTATTAATCTTGTTTTTATGATATACATTTATTTCTCCGCAATTAAATTTTTATATGAATTAAAATTCTACCCGCATACCAAACCAAATATCGCGTGGTTGTGAAAAGAACCAGAATGAATTATTGGGATTGTTGATGTATGGTTTATCATCCGATCTCAAATCACCAATTTTATCGTTGCCACCAATGTATTGTCCTGGATTCTGCTCTCTTAATCTATCATACGCAGAAGAATTGTAAATGGGAAGTTTTAATGACGCCATATAATTTTGGAAGTCGGATCCGCCAAGTCCTTCGGTATAAGGATAATCAGTATGGATTTGACTAACCTTTATATTAAATAGATTATTTATATCGAGGTAAAATGAAGTAGTAACTCCGGCAATTTTAACGGCTTTAGTTAATTTCAGATCAATCATATAATATGTAGGCCAGCGCGGTAAATCTCCCACGTGTTGAAGCCCGAGTGGATTCCAAGTATTTTGACTAATATAATCGCCTGCTCTCCATGTGGCAAAGATAGACATTGACCAGCCGCCGAGAGGATATTCTCCAAAAACTTCTGGACCGGTTGTTTCCGGAAGTCTGAATGTAATGTTTGCATTAAATGAAGGTATCGGGAGGGCTTTTGTTTCCTGTCCTTGATACTGATCTTGTTCAACATCAACCGCAATTTCTCTAATTGTTCTAATACCTGTATAACCGGTTTTCTTGAGCATATATTCAAAATTCAACCAACCTGATATCCAGCTGTTATCGTTTTTGGCAAGATTAATTTCGAGTCCTTGAATATCCTGATATTGATTATTCAATTGCCCGCTGTAACTAATTCCTCCGGATGCGCTAACATAATCAGCATCTCCGGCCTGTCCCGTTACATCCTTTGAATATCCGGATATAGATAATATATAGCTGTCAATAAAGTTGTATGCAATTCCCAACTCATACTGTATTGTTCTTGGCGGCTCGAGATTAGGATTGGACATGTCGTAAATACCATTTTTAGTGTAACGATATCTGAATTGATACATAGTGTAGTAGGGAGGATTAGATCTGAAGTGACCATAATTAAAATAAAATTTAGAATTAACGGTAACCGGGAATGATATTCCGAGGCGCGGACTAATAGTCCAATAATTTTTTACTGGTTGTAAAAAACCAGGATTAGCCGCTTCATATCTATTCCAAACATCCCATATATACGAATTACCCGCAGCTAAGTAATCGAACAACCAGGTACCAATTGTATCTATTGGAAGATACGCTTTACTGTATGGATCTGATGGCCATCTTCCGCCGCCGCCATAATAATAATCTGCACGCAACCCAATGTTCGCAACTATCTGATTATAGTTTATCTGATCTTGTATATATAATCCGGTTTGGCTCGGCCAGCGGTGGTAATTAAATTCATAAGTATTATAAGGACCCGATTGATTCCACTTTTGCCAAAGCTTATGGTCGATATCAATGTAGTTATATTCAATTCCACCTTTCACATAGTTATTATCATCTACTTGAGAGGCAATTTCTAATTTTGCACCAAATTGACTTACATGAGAGTTATCATATAAATCCCCTTCTTTGCTTCTAAATCTTCGTGGAACTCCGGGTAGTGCATCATAACCGGGATATTTGTAACCATCAACTGTATTTGAAGATGCGAATTGTAATTTTCCATAAGGCATCTCTGTAACAGGGAATGGACCAAACCGTGTAATTACTGTGTTGTCTCTGTTATCTCCTACATTAGAATTATTTTTAATACTTAGATAACTGAGAGTAAATTCTAAATATGTTCTCTTGCTCAACAATTGATTTACGGAAATACCATTCATCAATGTTGTTTGTGAAAGAATTGGATAGAATGGAGGATCATACCAATAATATCCTGGTCCAGAAGAACCTTCTGAGGCACGATACATATTTCTAACATTATTGATCGGCATAAAGCCCCCGGCATTTGCCGCATTTGGAGCATCTCCAAATGCAGGCCTTATAGGACTAAGACCAATCTGTCTTTTCCACAATGTGTTATATGTTACTGAAGTCCCTTCAAAAGGCGTTGCTTTTATAGTTCCCAAAGTTGTGTAAGTTTTCTGACTCTTCAATTCGAAGGGCATTACGTAATGTTGTTCGGCTGAATTATTGGAAATATAAAAAGTAGCATCACCGAGAGCTTTTCCGATAAATGGAATCGGTCCGCCAAATCCGCCATCAAAATTCCAATCGTAATTTTCTTCAACCATATGATGAGCGGCAAATGCGGCTTTCTGATCTGCCGGTACATCGTAATAACCAATTTGTTGTTTTAAATCTGCGGGAAGTCTTGCCAAAGCGTCATAATCCGGTATTGCCATATGCATCCAATGGGCAAGTAAAAATAAATCCATTGCACTCGCTTGATTTTCGGGAGTCTTGCCAGTATTATAATTTTTCGCCATCGTAATCCAACCTTGAAATGACGCAGATTGAGGATGCTGTGCCTGCATATATGGATCGTTTGCCCAAACTGTAGCCGGACCAACAAAAGCAATATTAGGATCGAGGTAGGCATTCAATGCATCATTATAGGGATCATAAAATGAATCACCAAATCTTTTCATGTGTGTATTGTTTCTCTGTAAACTAAATGTTCCTTTGTATCCCTCTTTAGAACCACTTTTTGTAGTAATATTAATTAATCCGGATCTGAAGTTTCCATACTCGGCATTATATCCACCTGAGAGTAAAGAAACTTGATCAATCGCGCTCATTGGAATTGATGTTTCGGCATTTCCAACAGCGGCATTATTATATGAAAGCCCATTTATCATTGCGCCGGTTTGATCTGAGGATCCCCCTCTAATGGTTAAGAATCCATTACTCTCTGAAATACCCGGCATTTTCTGTAGGAATGCGTTAATCTGTCGAACTCCCGATGCATCTTTCAGCTGTTCAGATGATACAACCATTTGAGTATTTGATACTTCTTTATGCAACTCATCTTTTTGCGCGGTAACAACTATCTCCTGTCCTTGAATCATTGATGACTGCAAATCAATCTTTAAATTTGTTACTCTATCGGCAGATACAACCACATCGGGAATTATCTGAGTCGCGTATCCAATCATTGAAACCTGCAGAGTATATGTTCCTACTGGTACATTTATAATAATAAATTTCCCATCGAAATCGGTTGCGGCACCAAGATAAGTATCCCTTAGAACAACATTCGCCCCGAGCAATGCTTCACCTGTTTGTGAATCTTTTACTGTTCCCATTAATCTGCTTCTAACTTGCGCGTTGGTAATTCCACTTGCAGATAGAAGGAGCAATAACATCAAGATGCTTGATATTTTCATAATAAAGTTATTTCGATGCATCTCTTCTCCCATTAATATTATTTTTATGAGACTACTTTATAAGAATCATTTTTTTTGTTTGAATATACGATCCCGTTTTTAACGTGTAAAAATAAACACCGCTGGATGTTGTAACGTAATGATCTAATGAAAACTTTATCTTATAATTACCCGACTGCTGAATTGTATTTACAAGTGTTGTTATTGTTCTACCTAAAATATCAAATACTTTTAGATCGACATGACTTGCTACTGATAATTGATAACTGATTGTTGTTTCCGGATTAAATGGATTGGGATAATTTTGAAACAATGTAAAGTTTTGAGGAACAAGATTTTCCTCCACGATTGTGGTAACTGTTCCATCAATTAATCCATTAAGATATAATTCAAGATTTGTATAACCACTCTCAGTAACAATTTTTCCATCCTCAGGATCATTGGGATTAAGACTTTTGGAGATTTCATAGTAATCGGGCATTCCATCAACATCAGCATCTAGTGCAGCTGCGGATGAATTTAAAATAGGCCATCCTCCAACTTCTATTTGTGAATCTATAATTCCCTTGCCCCCGTTTCTATATGTTGCCCCATACCGAGCTGTTCCGGTTCTCGTTTCTTCTAAAATTCTTTCATCGATAGAATCTCTTTTAGGAAAATTGGCTCCCGCTTTATTTAAAACTGATTGAAATGCTTCCTCCGCTGTCTCAATTCCAATTGGTTCATACGGAAATGGTTGTGACATTTTTTTCTCCGTAATATATGCGGCTCTGCTTCCCTGAACTCCACCGACCCAATTATTTGCAGTTACATTTGGAAATCCCTCAACAAAATTACCATCTATGTAAAATCTTGCCGCTGTATCGTATGGTTCAACAATTCTATAAAGTTTACCACTTGATGATGAAGTTGCCGGACCAGACTTATAGTAATTTGCTACAATAT
>QZKB01000128.1 GCA_003599415.1 Ignavibacteriales bacterium
AAGATTGGCATTTTTTATTTTATTTTTTCTGAATATTTTGTTTAGAGAAAATAAAACGAATCTTCTTATTGAAATTTGCATCAAATAAAATAAACAAGGAAGAAAAATGAAAAACGAAATAATCCAGATTGAGGGAATGTCCTGTAACCATTGCGTAATGGCTGTAAAAAAAGAACTATCTAAATTAGATCTTTTAATTAAGGAAGTGTCGATTGGTAAAGCAGAAGTTGATTATGACCCGAATAAAATGACTTTGGATAAAATTTATAAAGCAATTGAAGAAGCCGGGTATAAGGCAGTAAATTAAGAAAGGTTACAAAGTGGAACCAGATATTTCGGGCTATAAAAAATATTCTCTCCCGGTAGAAGGTATGACATGCGCCAGCTGCGTAGCAAGAGTTGAAAAAACTCTTAAGGGTATTGATGGGTTGCAGGATGTAAATGTCAATTTCGGCACGGAAAAAGTATCTTTTCAAATGGATAATTCAAGAACCAAATTGACTGAATTAGCTGACAAACTTGAGGAAATTGGTTACAAATTAAAAATTAATGAAGCAAAGGATTCTCACTCACACAACGAAAATGAGCTGGTTGATATTGAATCTGATTATTCAAAGAACCTGAAAAAAGATTTATTCGTTTCATTGTTCTTTACAATACCTGTATTTCTAATTTCGATGACAATGGAATTCAAATGGTTTCATCAGGTTGTTCCCTTGTCAATGGATTCAATAAATAAAATTTTACTAATACTTTCCACCCCTGTCGTATTCATTTCAGGAAAAAGATTCTATTCAATATTCTGGAGAAATTTAATTCATAAAGCTGCAGACATGAACTCACTTGTAGCAATAGGAACCGGAGCAGCTTACATTTATAGCACAGTCGGAACACTCTTTCCGCAAATGTTCTCATCAGTTGGAATAGCTTCTCATGTTTATTTCGATTCAACTGTTGTTATAATTACTTTGATCCTTTTAGGAAGATGGCTTGAAAATAGAGCTAAGCAGAAAACAAATACTGCAATAAAAAAACTTTTGAACCTTAAGCCTAAAGAAGCCCTTATCAAAAAAAATGATTTAGAAGTTACTATTCCCGTTGAAGATTTGCAGCCTGGACATATTGTTATAATTAAACCAGGAGATAAAATTCCTGCAGACGGAACAATTTTAACAGGCAGTTCAACTATTGATGAATCAATGTTAACCGGTGAATCTATAGCAGTTGAAAAAGTAATTGGCTCAAAGGTATTTGGCGGAACGCTTAACAAAAATGGTTATTTTGAATTTCAAATAACTGATATTGGTGATAATTCAGTTCTTGGTAGAATAATAAAACTTGTTGAAGAAGCTCAGAATACAAAGGCACCAATTCAACAACTAGCAGATAAGGTTGCGTCTGTGTTTGTACCCGCAGTAATTATTTTAGCAGCACTTACATTTATTTCATGGTTTATTTTTGGAGGACAGAATAGTTTTAATCATGCTCTTGTAAATTTTGTCGCTGTTTTAATCATAGCTTGTCCATGTGCATTAGGTCTGGCAACACCAACAGCAATTATGGTAGGTACCGGATTAGGAGCAAGCAAAGGTATTCTGATTAAAAATGGCGAAGCATTAGAATTAATTCATAAAGCTAAAACAATTATTTTTGATAAGACCGGCACAATTACTTTGGGAAATCCAACTGTCACAGATATTGTTACCTACGGAATTAACGAAGATGAATTACTTTTAATTGCCGCCTCGGTTGAAAATAAATCTAATCATCCGGTTGCCCAGGCCATCACTAATTATGCTAAGGATAAAAAACTAAACTTAAATGATGTGGAATCCTTCCGGGATTTACCGGGTTTAGGAATACAAGCCGTTGTTGACGGTAAAGGAGTATTATCAGGAAACGAAAAACTTCTTAATGAATTTTCTATTCATATTGATAAATATTCGAAGGAAATAGAAAGATTAACGGGTGAAGGTAAATCAATTGTATTTATTGCGGTTGACGGCGAATTAAAAGGTATATTAGCTGTTGAAGATCCGGTAAAAGAAAATTCTGTTAACGCGATCAAAAATTTACAAGAAATGAAATACGATTTGGTCATGCTTACAGGAGACAATAAAAACACAGCCGGTGCTATTGCCAAACGGGTTGGAATAAATAAATTTAATGCTGAAGTGTTACCTGACGAAAAACTAAAAGTTGTTGAAGGCTATCAGCAATCCGGTAATATTGTTGTAATGGTAGGTGATGGTATAAATGATTCTCCTGCCCTTGCAAAAGCCGATGTTGGAATTGCTATTGGCAGTGGTACGGATGTAGCGATAGAAACTGCTGATGCCGTTTTACTAAATACTGATCTGAACAGTGTTGTAAAATTGATTAAGCTTTCTTCTAAAACTATTTTAACAATCAAACAAAATTTATTCTGGGCTTTCATATATAATATAATTGGAATTCCGCTCGCCGCTCTCGGTTTATTAAATCCAATGTTCGCCGCACTGGCAATGTCTTTTAGCTCAGTATCGGTCATATCAAATTCATTACGATTAAAACGTGTAAAACTATAAATAAAATTTTATGAAGTATAAATGGTTATTATTTGATGCCGACGGTACATTGTTCAATTATGACCTTGCCGAGCAAATTGCATTAAAGAAATCTGCTGACGAAATTGGTTTGACTTATGATGAAAATCTTTTACAGGCTTATAAAAAATTCAACGGTGATATGTGGCTGTTATTTGAAAAAGGCGAAATTAAACCGGATGAATTAAAAGTAAAAAGATTTTCCCTTTTACTTGACAATTACGATTTTGATTTTGATCCCGGCAAATTAAGCTCCATTTATATTGAGAACCTGGCAGATTGTTCTGTTTTAATTGATGGCGCAGAGAATATCGTTAAGCAATTATCCAAATCAAGTAAGTTGATATTAATTACTAATGGTTTGAAAACAGTCCAGAGAAAAAGATTTAATAACTCCTCAATAAAAAAATATTTCCCGGATATAATTATTTCCGAAGAAATCGGTTATGCAAAGCCTGATCCGAAAATGCTTGACTATGCAGCAAGTAAAATGGAAGCAGCCAATAAAAAAGAAATGCTGATTATTGGAGATAGTCTCTCATCCGATATTAAAGCTGGAAATAATTTTGGAATAGATACCTGCTGGTATAATCCATCCGGAAAATCAATTGACCAGGAAGTTGAGATTACTTATGAGATAAGCGATCTAAAAGAACTTCTTAGCATTCTAAATGATTGATTGAATTCCGGAAAGACACACTACCTAATTATTTTAATCCCAAGTAATTTTATGTGCTCACTCTTTTTAGCTCTTTTAAAATTGTAAATTCGCGATGGATAATTTGACTTGAATAATTCTCTATCAACGTTTAATTTACATCCAGAATTATTTAAGAGAAATTCTGATGAAAACACTAATGCTGCTGCTTATTTTATCTGCTTTATCTTTTGGACAAATAATTACAAAAGAAAAACGAATTGAAAAGGATTCCACAGGAAAGGAAATTGTTAGAGAAGCAACTGTAATAACTGAAGATATTACTCAAAGGAATAATATGATTACAATAAATCCTTTAAAGTTTTTTTTCTTTTACAACCTGTCGTTTTATCACTCATTAAATAATTCCGTTGCATTAGGATTTGGGTTGCAAACACCAACTATCAAAGGTATTGACGGTTTTGGTATAAATACAGAGTTAAGATTTTATCCAAAGGAAAGATCATTGCGTGGTTTTTATATCGCACCAAACTTTTCATATAATGTGTTAGAAGAAGTATCAATAGTATCTGCCGGCGCATTGCTTGGCTGGCAATGGTTCCCTGGTGATGATTTTGCAATTGGTTTAGGTATTGGATTGGATTATTATTTCTTTGGTAAGGAGGAAGGTGACTTAGATTATTACAACGGAACCGCACCTGCTCTTCGGTTTGATATTGGTTATGCCTGGTAAAATATTTATTCTTGCAGGGTAAGGAAATCTTACCACGATACAAATTTACTTCATAAGGATTAATTTCCTGGTTGATGAAAATATTCCAATTCAGGCAGTTTACTTTGGTGAATTTCTTCCTGACGATAATTTATTTTCAAATAACTTATCTGTTTATTATCAATTACTATTTCCCATTTCACCGCAATGAAATGATATACATAAAGATATTTTAATTGTCCCCTCCCTTTGGGAGGGGATTAGGGGTAGGCTTTTTATTTCATATGTATCATTTTCATTGTTTTAACAAAACTTCCGAACTTAAGCTGGTAGAAATAAACTCCGCTTGCAAGTTTACTTCCTCCGCCTTCGGCGGATAGTTCAACTTCGTATTCTCCGGCAGATAATTCTTTATCTATTAAAGTGATTATTTCTTTACCGAGAACATTGTATATTCGTAGAGACGTCATATATGACGTCTCCGCAGTTGGTAATGTAAATTTTATTTTTGTCGTTGGGTTAAACGGATTAGGATAATTCTGGTACAGTTTAAAATTCTTTACTGTTTCAATATCTGTAATTAAATCAGAAGTGTTCATTGCATTTTCATAATAAGTAAAGTTACCATCGTAATCACCAATTATCATTTCCGGTTTACCATCTTTATCTAAATCTGCAAATCCCGGCGCAGCAGATTGAGATACTTCTATTCCTGCAAAATAAGTTTCATTCTTTTCCCATACGGGTAAAGTTTTGCTTCCTATGTTCTCATAACATTCAATATCACCCCAGAGTGAACCGATCACTAAATCATAATCACCATCAAGATCAATATCTTCAAAAACAGGAAACCCGCTGTGCGGCGTTACAACATTCTCAACCCAGGAATAATCTTCAACATACGTCCCTGAATTATTAATGTAGAATTTAGAATCTGCAGAAGTTTCTCCCACAACAAACAAATCCTTATCAACATCGTTATCAATGTCAACAAAGGCAGGTGCGCTTAACCATCCTGCGTTTGCAAAATGGAATGGTAATGTATCCTGTTTAAATACTCCGTTATTATTTAGGAAAGTTATTAACTTACCTCTTAACTGTCCCGCTACAACATCTAAATCGTCATCACCATCAAAATCAATAAATACCGGCTTAGAATAACTGCCTGCACTAAAGCTGGATAATGCTGAGTTAACATATTTAAAAGAAGGATTCTCAGGTGTGCCAACATTATCAAACAGGTTTAATTTGCCTAAAAGATTACCGCTTACAAAGTCGATATCTCCGTCCTTATCAAAATCACCAAATGAGATTGTTGCCCCACCACCAGAAACCTGGATTGAATTGAAGTAAGATGCATCATACTGATAAGAAGCCGAAGAGGTAGTCCCTTTATTTTTATAATAATAAATTTTTCCATTGGAAGTACCATATATTAAATCATAATCTCCGTCACCATCAAGATCGCACAGATCAGGATTCTTCCAGTAACTTGTTGTTTCAACAATATTAAAAATGTTTGTTACTCTTTGCCAGTAGGAATTCCTGTTGCCTGTATTGACAAAATAAACTAATGTTTGTAAATCTCTCCCAAGCAAAAGATCCACCTTGCCTTCATTGTTAAGATCTTTAAGTACTGGATATGCATTCAGACCAATATCACCAATGCCTTTAGCAAGAGTATCTTTTAGAACAAACTGTGGTGAAGTTGATGTACCGGTATTCTCAAATCCAAATACATAGCCAGGATCTGGTCCGCCAAACAATGATTCACCAATACCGACAAGCAAATCATAATCACCATCATTATCAATATCTCCAAACGCAGGTTTAGGATCTGTACCTATTTGAGTATTAATCTCACTAAAATAATTTTCAACAATCAGCCATTCAGGAGCATATTTGTCACCGATATTTTCATAAAGTAATAATCCATTGTAACCCGATGTGATCAAATCAAGATCATCATCGGCATCAATATCCACACAAACAGCATATGAACTGTTTGTACCTGCCAATCCGTTTTTATAGATAGGATAAGTAACAGAAGTATCCCGGAAATATTTTGGAGTCGTAGAGTTTCCTATATTTTCAAAGTACTCAATTCTGTCTGTAGTATAATTTCCCATTATAATATCAAAATCATTATCGGCATCAAGGTCTGCAAAGAAAGGAGCTGAGAAACTAAATGAATTAACTCCGAATGGATTAAAGACTGAATCAACTAACTTCCAGTTCTGTGCATAATTCATTTCTGAATATAACATACAGATAAATATGATAATGGATATTGTAAACCTTTTTGTCATTATTCTCCCTTATTGTTACATAGAAAGATAAAGATATTTTGATGAAAAAATAATT
This sequence comes from Ignavibacteriales bacterium, assembly GCA_003599415.1. Taxonomy (GTDB): domain Bacteria; phylum Bacteroidota; class Ignavibacteria; order Ignavibacteriales; family SURF-24; genus SURF-24. Next base: position 6,320 of record QZKB01000128.1, read on the forward strand.
TGTTAATAGTTGTTTTTGAAATTATCTGGAGCTATTGAAGTTGGTTGCAGAATTAATAAAAAAAAGGAGAACCTTGTAACAATTCTCCTTTTTATTTCAGGCCAATGAATCTTATGAAGCGTTCATTTTGTAACGGTCACCGTCCGCGAGTAAATTGTAACAATTCCCGTTACGATATTCATAATGAAATCGAGAGGTGTGATTTCTGTTTTGATTGTATAGTCAGCAGCATCTTTAGCAAGTTCAGCCGTGTTGGCATTATTAAGCGGCACAAGGCCGAATAAAATATACCACTGACGGCTTTCCATTGTTTGAGTGCTTTGAGCGCCCTTACCAACAACGTGAGTATGACTCATACAACCGGCAGAATAAAATACAATAAATAAAAGCAATGCGATTGCAATAGATTTCCTGATCATATCTTACCTCCTGGACTATTTTAATAATTTAATAGAACCAATAGATGATTCAATGGCCTTAATCTCTTTAGGATAGATATCAAATGATGCAACATAATCAAACTGGAAAAGTTTTTTAGCTTTATTATAAAACAGAATTTTAAAATTTACTTTTCCCTTATCATTCAACATATATTGTATTACAGGCAAATCTTCTTTAAGGAATTCTGCCCGTTTAAGTTTTTCCTTTCCGAATTTTTTAAATAGCGCTTTATCATATTCTGCTAATTCAGCATCGTTCGGTTTATTCTTATCTCTGAATTGTAATTCGGAAACATTCAATAAGCATTTAAGACTATCATCTTTAAAGATGTACAGATAATTAAAATTAACCGGTTCGTCATCACTTAATTGAAGACTTGCTTTTTCCAGGAACTCATTAAAGAGTTTTGGATTAATTTGTTTCCATTCTTTTGGTGGTTTGAATGAAATTTTTTTTCCCGAATCAGATACCTCTTCACCAAGAGTATTAGTATCAATATTAAACTGTATTTGTTTTAAACTATTTTCGTCAGCCTGTTTGTTTTCACAACCGGTTAGAAATACTACACCAATAATGGTTAAGATGATTGGAACCATACGGCGAGCAACAAGAATTTTCTTCAACAAGTGCTCCTCAGTATTTTCGTCTATTTATAGATTTTTAGTTATGTCAAGAAATTTTTTATACGGAATGGCATTCCAGCTTTCTGCACTTACTGCTCCGTGGGACATAGTAATCATTGAAACTTTTGCAGCCGATTCGTCATTTGGCGCTTCATAAATGTCCATAAAATCATATGGCCCCAATAGCGCATAATGCTCAATCCACTTAACTTCAGGGCATTTTTTCTTTACTTCGTTAAACCATTCGCGGCCGATGTTTTCTCGTGTTTGAGGCACACCCAAACTTTGGGAGGAAAGTTTTGTAAGCAGTATAAATGTTGGCATAGTATACTCCTTTTTATTAAACAAACTTCTTTGCTCGAATTTTAGCAATTCAATAAGAGAACTTCAAGTAATAATTACAAAAGTGCTGAAAAATTTTCGGCTCCGGTAATATCAATTACTCATTACGAAAAGTAACCTGTAAAGGTGCCCAGAATTCTTTTATGTTATCATTAACATGTGGAGCTTTATCCTTTTCCTCCCATGTCCATTTAACGAAAGAGACATGACTTTTTGCTTCATCCTCTTTCAGTTCATAAAGGAAATTAGAATATTCTCCACCCCAATCCTGATAACCGGGATAATGAATAATCGGAATATTTGTAAAATTCATTTCCTCGGTATGAGTTTCGGACCATTCCATGTAACTATAATAAACAGCTGTGTATTTAGTCTTCAACTCAAGTATAGTCTTTCCGTCTGATGAGACAGTACCAGATACAGTATGATAATAGTTCGTTTTATAACCATAGCTGTCAAAATCTTCCTCGTCGGCATCATCATATGAAAAAGAAGTACCGTTCCATTTCAGTGTATCATTATCGTATTTAAAGAAACTTATTCCCTGGCTATAGTCAGAACCACCCGGTAAAAGAAAATCAAAAGAGCAACTAACGCCAAACGTCTTCATTGTATGCAGCAGGTTAAGCAGGTTTCTTTCCTTTGCTATGTTAACAGACGAATATGCTGCTCCAACTTTTTTATTTGTTGCATTGTCATAGAGTTCAACAATAACAGTAAACTCACCTTCCTTAGTAAAAGTATGTTTAACTGTACTGTCATTGTTAACCGTAACAGAATTTGAGGCATCTCCAAAATTCCAGATGAATTTTGCATTTTTGGGAGCAGAGCCATCTGTACGCGCAACAAATTCATATTCTTCGTCAGGCTTGCCGTTTAAAGGATCAGGTAGGATATAAAGGTTCTGCCTGTAAACATTTATCCATTTAAAATCCACATAGTTATCTGCCGAGTTATCTCTTGCACCTTTAATATATACACCAAATTTATTCTGGCCAGATGCTAACGGCAATATAATCTGTCCTTTATTATTGTTACTACAAATCAACTTGCCTTCGACATTATAAACTTCCAAAGCCTGGTAATGATCCGTACCGTTAAGGTATTGAATGCAATCAGTTGATTTACAGTGAAAAATTAATGTATCAGCATCTGTATTTAATCCGTCCGCTAACTCATAACCGCTTCCATCTTCAACCCACAAAGTATATTTTGGAAACCGGTCGTTTCCAATTGTTTTATTTAATACTTCTGCCCAGCGAACCGCCAATTGTCCCCAGTTTATATAAGCGGTTTTTCCAAAATAAGCAATCTGGTCCATCGTGGTTGATTGAGCACCTGCAGTTAATCCGGTTTCATATGCTTTGAATTTTCCATTAACCAGGTCAATCGTTCTTATGGATTCACTTCCGTCATTCGCTACTCTATTATTCGGATAGTTTGGGTCGGCAATATAAAGTTTTTTCTCAGTCATATTAACCTTATGCACAATCATTGCATGTCCACCCTCGCCATTACTATTTCTTATTAATACTGATTGTGGTTCACCTGTTAGAAACATTGAGTAAGCAAATGCATTCCATACAAGATTTGGAAACAATGAACGGAACTCCATATCCTTTACCCAGCCCTCCCAGTTAAAATCTTTTTGTATAGTTGAAGCAAACCTGTATCCCAAAGGATTATCCTGCCAGAGTAAACCCGGTTTTGTTTTATCATTCACTTCATCAAGTTTATGGAATAACGAGGTTTCTCCTTTTAATTTTTTTTCATAGTAATACCACATAGCAGCCATACTTTGCCCGGCACAATGCCCGCCCGGTGCAATGTAAGAACCATAATTAACAAACTCCCAATCATCAACACCGAGAGTAAACCCGGAAGAAATTATTGACTGAGCATTAAGAATAGATTCCGATATTGAACTGATAACCATCTTACCTATACTGGTAGCATCATCATGCTTACTTCTTTTAGATAATGATGATGCTGATGAAAAAGTACTTGTTGATACAGTAATTGAGGTTGATGATAATTCTTCAACCGGTAAACCTTCAACTTCTCCTGTCTGGTCATCATAAAAGAATGCCATTGCAAAATGACCGGTTGGTAAAGAAACAGGAATCTTAACTTCCATCGGCTTTTCTGAATAACCACCTTCATAACTAATAGAAATTAACGGAGTGATAGGATTAAATTTATCTCCAAGCGAATGACTTTTTATTTCAGCATAAGAAACTTTGAAATTCTTAATAGATGAGAATGAATTTGGTTCAACCGTAATTTCCATTCCATTTAAAGGATCGCCTGCTTTATCAATTTTAATTGTCCCGCCGCCTGTGCTAACGGATTGAGTCGCTACATCTACACTTGTACCAACTTCTATTTTACTACTGACGAAGTTGTTATCTGGCCCGGTTGGACTTTCATTTTTTTTACAACCTGAAAGGGTGAGAAGTATAATTCCTATAACTAAAATAAAATTTGTTTTCATAGTTACCCTCTTTTCAATACTGATTAAAGCTACCGTACTCAATTAATAGTCAATAGCTTTTACAGATTACTAAAAAAGATCAAAATTAATATGCTTTCTTTAAAACCCTTAATAATGAAATTTCACTTTACCATGTCTTCTCATAAAAATATATGTAGCCGGTAAGTGTTTCAAAGTCTACATACTTATCCCATCCCCATCCTCCGTCATCAAGGAATGAGGTTACTACACTTTTTGCTTCAGCTTCCTTAAAACTGAATCTTACAGTCTCGTGATCGAAATACTCCAATTTCATATTGCTAATTGTAATTTCTTCTCGTTCATAAATTATAGGAGGAGCTACATACCTGTTTTCACCGGTATAACCAACTGTACCAGAAATTGACTGACCATCGCTGGTTACTGTTAAATGACAGTTATAATTCCAGAATATTTCCTTACCTGGTGTAGTATCAAGCGAATCTGAGGTAGTAAGAGTAAAAGTAAGCCCGGTAAATTTTGTTGGCTTATCAGGGCTATATGGTTTACCAACAGAAGCACTTCTTATTTCATTATACTGATTTATCAAGTTCCCTGAAAAAGTCCATCCTGACCGATCTACTCTTTTTAAAGTAACAATAACATCAGGATAAATTTTGTATTTGTATTGATTGCTCCAAACCTGATATTGATCTCCGGTTGTTTTACGCACAACACTTATAAAAACATAATTCTTTGCTTTAAGCGGCACCTTTACAACTATCTGAGTATTTGTCCAGGATATAACTTCTGTAGGAATATTATAGACGACAAAGACATAGCTTTCTTTCTGTTCGGCACCAAAGTTTTTACCGATAATTGTAATTGTCTGTTCTGCAATAGCGCTGTCCGGAGAAATACTTGTTATTTCAGGATTACCTAATTGTCCCTGGATATTTGCTGTGGCTACAGCCTCTGCCCAAAGAGAATTATTCTGATCATACAATTTTACTCTGACTGTATAAGCTCCGTCCTTCGTATAAGTATGCTTTGCAGTACTATCATTTTCTGTTGTTACTTCAGAAGATTGATCGCCGAAATTCCAGATCATTTTATATGGTTTTGGACCGGTACCAAAAGTATGCGCAATCCAGCTTTGTTCTTCATTTGGTTTTCCATCCAAAGGATCCGGTTCAATTTTTAATTTTCTTTTATTGATGTTAATCCATTTGAAATCCACATACTCAAGTTCGGGGGTTATATAACCCATAATATAAAAGCCTAATTTAGTCTGAGAAGATTTAATTGGAATTGATGCTATCCCTTTATTTGAAAATTCACCTATAGCCAGAAAATTTCCTTTATCATCATAAACTTTAAAATCAGTGTAATGATCAGTATTTGAAATAGATTGAGGGATATCGGTTGATTTACAGTAAATTTTCAATGTATCTTTATCAGTAATCATCTGATCGGTCAATTCTTTATCACCATCATTTTTAATCCTAAGATTATATTTTGGAAACCGGTCATTTCCAATAGTTTTATTTTCAAATTCAACCCAGCGTTTTGCCATTTGTCCCCAATCGATGTAAGTTGTTTTACCGAAGTAGCCAATCTGGTCCATTGTTGTTGACTGTGCACCCGCTGTCAATCCGGTTTCGTATGGTTTCAAAGCTCCATTCACATAATCAATTGTACGAATGGATTCTACTCCCGTTGCGGCGATTCTGTTATTCGGATAGTTAGGATCAGCGATATACAGTTTTTGTTCACTCATATTTACTTTATAGACAACCATAGCATGACCACCCTGACCAGCACTATTTCTTATTAACACAAATTGCGGTTCTCCGGTTAAAAGTATTGAAGCTGCAAAAGAATTAAATGTTAATCCCGGAAAGAGCTGTTTCCATTGCACACTTGTAATCCACCCGTCAAAATTAAAATCTTTTTGTATTGTGGATGCAAATCGGTAACCATAAGGATTATCCTGCCAGAGTAAACCTGGCTTGGTCTTATCATTTATTTCGTCAAATTTATGGAATAGTGAAGGCTCGCCTTTCAATTTCTTTTCATAATAATACCACATCATTGTCATACTTTGTCCTGCGCAATGACCGCCGGTGGCTATATACGAACCATAATTTACAAACTCCCAATCATCAACACCCGGGATAAAACCGGATGCAATAATTCCCTGAGATTTCAGTACTGATTCAGATATCGAGCTGATCACCATCTTGCCTGTACTAGTAGCATCACTTGATGTGTTTCTTTTGGTTAATGAAGAAGCAGATGAAAAGGTTCTTGTTGATACAGTTATTGAAATGCTATCGAGCTTTTCCACCGGGAGACCTTCTAATTCGCCGGTTTTATCATCATAAAAGTAAGCCATTGCGAAATGACCGGCTGGCAGTTTTATAGGCACTTTAACTTGCATCGGTATATCAGAATAACCTCCTTCATAATTAATCGAAATCAAAGGTGAAAGAGGATTGAAGTATTGTCCAAGCTGGTGATTTTTAATTTCAGCATAAGTGATTTTGAAAGTTTTTGTTGAGGTGAATGAACTAGGCTCTAAAGTAATTTCCATTCCATTTAAAGGATCACCGAATTTATCAATTTTAATTGTCCCGCCACTGGTACTTACTGATTGGGTTACAAGATCGATACTCGTACCAACTTCTATTTTATTGTTGCCGGAATTGTTATCTGGCCCCGTTGGATTATCAGATTTATTGCAACTTGAATAAACAAATAGAGTAATACCTAAAATGATGGAAATATATTTTTTCATGACTGCCCTCTTATACGTTGTGCTGAAAAAATACATTTGTAAATCACAAAAATCAATAACGCATTTGCGTCATTAAAAGAAGGCACAGATATAATCTATGCCTTAAGAAAAACAGAATATGACATTTAAATAATTTTCTTTTTGGTTTATCGACTTAATTATTCCTCCTTTAACTCATATGTATAGGTAACTTTTGCATCTCCAAGGTAAATGAAATACGGATCCGCTGTTATAATTATTGAAATTGTACTCATATAAAATGGATCTGACATAGTCGCGTAATTCAACCTGGTTATAAGAATTGTGGTATCGGAATATACTTTTTCATGCCCCGAACTAAGAATAACTGCCTGACCTAAATGTTTACCTAGAAAAACACCAGTAAAAAGAGCATACGGACAGGTACCTTCATTCGAAATTAAAGAAGCAGTGAGGTCAATTCTAATTGTATCGGTCACATTGAACTTTTCCGGCGGAATAGTCCAGGTACCTCTCACAGTATTCTTTCCGTTGTATTCAGAATATTGCAAATAATGGTCCTGTGAAAATTCAGCATAGTCATCACCAAAAGTTGATGAAACAACATAGCTTTCCTGGCCCAGCGCATCAATATTTTCGACTTTAATTTCCGTACGCTGGTAATAAAACGTTCTTACTTTAAAATAATATCCCTCGCTTCTAATTCCGTTAACTATTATGTACATATTGCCACTTTCAACATTAAATGGTACTCTCATACTAATATGATCTTCACTCCAGTAGGCTATATAATCATCAGGAATAATAACTCCATTAAGCTCAACGTCTCCTTCATTTTTACTGTACCCAAGATTGTTCCCATAAATAACTATCCATTGCCCTGCAACCTGTTTATCCGGTGTAATAGAAGTAATCTGAGGAACGTTTGAAGTAATGGTATAGTAATACAAATTACTCTGTACACCGTTAACCCTTACAACAACGTTTCCTGTTTCTGCTCCTGCAGGAATTTTAAGGCTTATTGCGGTATTTGTCCAGTAAGAAATTTCGGTGGCTTTTTTGTCGTTGAAATAAACCTCACCTTTATTTTTATCATCACCAAAGGCGGTTCCGTTTATAGTTATCAGATCACCAACTTTAGCTGTAGATGGTGTTATAGATGTAATTTGCGGACCAACAACCTCGAAGTTTATTTTATTACTTGTTTCACCTTTTACTTTTACAACAACATCACCAGAGGTTGCGTTATCAGGTACTTTCACATTTAATTGCGTATCGCTCCAGTTTGTAATTTCTGTACAAAGTGCGCCATCAAACTCAACTGATCCGTCAGATTTTGAATTGCCGAATTTATAACCAAATATCGTAACCTGATCTCCTATGCTTCCTGTTGTTTTTGACAGACTTGTAATAATGGGTGGGACACCAAAATAGAGCTCATTACTAAAATCCTGGTTGACTTTTATTTTAAGATTCCCGGTAACTGCCAGTTCAGGTACATCTACTTTTATCTGGTTATCCGACCAGGAAATAATACTCTGATTATAAACAATTGCACCGACAAAGTGAACTTCACCTTTGGTTTTATCCGTCCCGAAATTAGTCCCTGATATTGTAATCTGATCACCGGTATTTCCTCTTGTCGGATATAATGATGTTAGAACAGGACCAGAACTTGAAAGTTTTTTTGAATCGGATTTCAGTACAATCCCACCGAACTCAATTTTTGTAACTGCAAGATCATCTTTTTTTAGATTCTGTATTTTTCCGTTCAGCTTAAACTCGAATTTATTTTTAGTTGCTTCTGCTGTTATTTTTGTATCTGTATTGTTTATGAATAAACTTACCGGACCATTATAAATATTATTTAAATCAAACAAACCGGAATATTCATCATTTAAAGAAGGAATCGTATATGTTATTTCTCCTCTTATAATACCTCCACTATCAGCCTTTGCTTCTTTTATATCTATCTTTAACGAAGGGATAAATATTTTAATTACATTTGATCCGGCTTCTGCAAGGTTAGGATAAATAGCGGCGGCTATACTTTTAACACATTCATAATCAAGGTATGGTCTTCCGCGTGTTGAATCATTTCCAAATAATGATTGAAACCAGATAGGTACCTTATCCTTACACATTTTAACCTTAACACCATCATAATTCATATAATAAGTATAATCACTTTTATTGTAGTCGGCTTCTGTTAGGAAAGGTGAGGAGTAAAAATCAGGAACAGGATTAACAATAGTCGGAGCAGGTTTATATCTATCCGTAACAATAGTCTGTCCGGAAAAAAATCTTTCATTAGTGAACCGGGCCATCTTATCGAAAATATCTTCAAATTTTTCTAATGTGCTTATTTCATTCACGAAATTACTGTTTGGTGGATTATTCTGCCAAAGTGTATAAACATCTATTTTCTTAGTTAAGTCTTCATATGGATCAGGATCACCGATGATCTTCCAATAAACTACATGATCATATATAAGGCCTACAGGTAAAAAGAAGTTGGGCGGATGGCTATCGTTTCTAACATGAGGTGTACAGCCCATATCGCACACAAGATGCATTACCTGTCCCAGACATCTGTAAGCCTGTGCCATTAATCTTTTTCGTTTGTCTGCATCTTTTTCTTTTAGCGCTTCAATAATAAATTTTTTACCGTTTTCCCAATTATATTGATGATCAGGATCGGATTTAGCCCAGGTAAGTGCATCACGAGAATTATATACTTTTAGTGCATTTAAACCGGGTGTGCTTTCAAGTATACCAGAACAATCAGTTAAATATTTTTTCCCATTATCTAAACCTACCGGATCATAGAAATGGCAAATTGAAGCTGGACCCCACGGTTCATCCTCCATCCAGCCGGCTTCATGAATCCAATTCATTGGTGTTAATGTTTTGTCCGCTTCATCACTTGCAGTATACCAGAGATAAAAATCCTTCCCGGTTGGAATTGCAGGACCAGTTAAACTCGGTTGCTCTGTGTTGTTCCAATTGAAAGAATAATTTTTAAATTTTTCACTTGCAGAGAAAGAACCAGTGGTTACCTTTTCTAAAAATTTTAATACAATTATGTCATTAAGCATAGGGTGCGTTTCTGTATGACCATATCCCATAAACAGTATAGCACATAAAATATATAATGCAAAACCTGCAGCTATATTTATTATCTTTTTCATCTTGCCCTCCTATAGTCTCATAAGTTTCCAGGTTTCATCAAACTGGCGGGCAAATGCAATGGTATATTTAATACCGTCTTTTGTATAACTGTATTCAGCGTATGAATCAGTATATACATCTAATTCTCTTGTTTTCAACGCTTCACCTAGTTTAATTAAATCGTTCCTGTTAGCATTTGTTATTTCATCACCAATAACCACTTTTGCATTTTCAGTAAGTATATTATTTATCTGTTGTGGATCGCCTGACAGAAATGCTGCTTCAACTGCTTCAGCACCTTCATTTATTTTCCCAACATCCGTGTTGTTGTTATTATTATCGGGACCAACAGGACTGCTGCTGTCTTTACTACAACTACCGGATAAATGAATTAAGCAAGCGAATGATAAACCAATTACGAAGTATCTGAATAAGAATAATTTTCTGATTTGCAAGTTTAACGCTTTCATATAAGTCTCCTCATAATCTTGCAGTTAAATTTTTAAAATTATTTTGAAGATTCAATGACACATTTGAGTCATTTTACAAATGAAAATGTATAAGCTGTCAAACAAGACAACCTTTTTTGATTAAGCAGAACTACTCCTATCAAAGAAAGAGATAAGGTGATGATATCACTCTCGATTTGTTTACTCTTTTGTGGACTATCTTCAATTTTACTTCTACTATATTTAATATATAGATAGAGATATCGTAACCCTACTTCCTTCATGACACCAGTATGTTGAAGAATTTTCCGATTTTTTTATTCCTGAATCAGTTACACCTAAAGGAGGTATGGGATCCATAATATACGAACGGGTATACGAAGAAATATAATCGCATGCTATTAATCCTTCTGTCTTAAAATAATAAGAAGAAGGACTTTGTGAATAAACTGGGACTGATGTCGCAGAACAAGACCAATCTACTTTGACATTATAAGTATTATATAAAATTGTCCCTGTAGATGAATAACTAATTGTCACAGAAACGCTTTTTGTAGCAGGATCATAAGAACCGCTTATACTCGAATTGGAAACGCTTAGCACCCCGCCGGTTGAATCAGTTCTTAAAATAGAGCCTGAGAATGAATTACCAGACATTGTGATTTTACCAAAATAAGATGCCGAAGCTCCTGTTGTATCAGTTCCACTGTAAGTTGTATCCCGAAGAATTTTAGTAGGCCACCCGTAGGCATCTAGAGTATAATATTTTCCTTGGCAAGTCCAGTTATTTACACCATATCCCGGATTTATTTCTACTGTGGCTGAAATAAAATTCGGAGTAACGATTGCTGCTGTAATTACTGTCTGTAAAGTTGCAGTAGCAATTTTTTTATTTGATTGATCTAATAATTCAACAGTCACTTGGAAAGTGCCTTCATTTGCAAAAGAATGAGTAACGGTACTATCATTGATGATTATTTGCTCGGCACTCCCATCTCCAAAATTCCATTTATATTTTGGTTGAGAGGGTAATTTACCTTTTGATTTAGCAGTAAACTTAATATTCTCATTTGGTTTAGCAGACGTAGGATTTTGAGAGATACTGATTTCTACAGATGACCAAAGGATTAAGTCGGAATGTCCTGTGTATTGCATTCTGCAAAATAATTTATCTTCATTATCCCAACGTTGCTTAGCAATTGTTGGAGTTTGTGTAAACCAATAATCAAGTGAACGAGGCATTTTTAATGAGTTGTTAGAAAGCGTATCAAATAATGAGCGCGCTTGTGAAGCGTTCCAATTAGTTTCAACCCGCCAGGTAAAGCCTGTATAGGCGCCTGCTTTAGATATATCGATCATAGCATTAGGCCAGCTTCCCAAAAAGCCATAACAGAAACCACCGTACACAATCGTTGAATCATTAGCAAAATTATTATGATTAGAAAAGAGATATGGACTTATAAAATATCTCATATCATCCTGATGAATTTGAATGAGAGGTATGTTGCCATTATAGAGTTCTTCTTTATATTTTTCGTTTGTAGCAGCATTTACTTCTTCTCCAGTCAACAGGTAAACTTCGGTTATATTCCATTTACTTGGATATGCCCAACCATGAGAATAAATATGAACTATCCCATACCCGGAAAGATTGAGCATAGCATCTACTGTTGCAGCTTCGCCTAAAAGTGTTATGGGTGGATTGTAACCAATCCTGGGGAATATGGCATTATATAAATTAATAATAGAATTAGCCTGGGGCTGACGTTCAGCATAATGTGGATTTACAAAGATTGTTTTTTTATTTGTCGGAGAATACGAATCAGGATCAGCAGGATTTAAAGAAGTTTTCTCAAAAGTCGATTTCCTCAAAGGTTCACCGTCTTCCGGAACAATAAAAATTCCGCCGATAATACCGTTTTTATATTTAATGGCAATACCTTGAGAATTAACTTCTCCTGTTAGCACTGTAGTATCTTTAAGAAAAACTTTCAGGACAGAATCTAATGCTGATGCAGTATCTTTAACAGCAAGCAGTGTGCTAAGGAGATTATCCCCCTTTTCTTGCATTGCCTTTATGTTATCTGTAAAAGTTGGTTCATTTTCGGTAGGTTGAACACCATTATCATCTTTATTACAGGAAGAGAAAATAAAAAACATGGCAAGTATTAAAACCGAATAAATGTTTTTCACGAAAAACCTCGTTGGAAAAAGTTGTACAAAACTCGTGATCGAA
>QZKB01000166.1 GCA_003599415.1 Ignavibacteriales bacterium
TAAATTTATTAATAAACTGTCAATTGAGCGAAAATATAATTTAATTGAAACACTGGCGATGCGAATAGCTGACGGTTTACTTTCGCAGTTTGATAATATCAAGAAAATTGCAGTTAGAGTTAGAAAACATACGGTACCTATTGGCGGCTATGTGGATTTTGTTGAAGTGGAAGTGATTAAAGAAAAAGGTGAATAACGGTTTTATTTCTATGACGGAAAATATATTTTTGGGTATCGGTTCCAACAAAGGTGACAGGTTACAATATTTGAAGAATGCTGTGCAGGAAATAAAACTTGCAACAGATACAGTTCTCGAAAAAGCATCTTCCGTTTATGAAAGCGAACCGTACGGACATAAAGAACAGAATAATTTTTATAATGCGGTTCTTAAAATAAAAAGCTCAAGATCATTTAATTCCTTTTGCCCCTGGATAAAAGAACTTGAAAAGAAAATCGGCAGGATACCCGGTGAGAAATGGGGACCAAGAGAGATTGATATTGATCTGATTTTTTTTGATGATCTTGTTTATAATGATGGATGTCTTATCGTACCCCATAAGGAAATTATGCTGAGAGATTTTGTTCTGATGCCTATGATTGAAATTGCACCGGATTTTATCCACCCGGTTGAGAAGATTAAAATGAAAGATGTTGAGCTTGATAAAATTGAAAAACTTATATTTAAGAAAGTTGATACAAACCTTTTGAATTCTTAGGAGAATAAAGTGGTAGAACCTTCTGAAGTGAAATATATTGCCGTTGAAGGAGTAATTGGTGTTGGAAAGACTTCGCTTGCAAAGAAAATAGCCGAAAGATTAAAAGCTAACATTATCCTCGAACAGTTCGAGATTAATCCGTTCCTTGAGAAATTTTACCTTGACAGGAAAAGATTTGCATTTCAAACACAAATGTTCTTTCTTGTTAACCGCTTTAAGCAGCAGCAACAGCTTGGGCAGGAAAATCTTTTTACTGAGTTTTTAGTCTCAGATTACATTTTTGATAAGGACAGAATTTTTGCTTACCTGAATCTTAGCGGCGAAGAACTAAAACTTTATGAAACAATGTTCCCGTTATTATACAGAGATTTGAGGAAGCCTGATCTTGTTATTTATCTCCAGTCAAGTGTAGACAGGCTGATGCATAATATTAAAAAGCGGAATAGAAGAATTGAAAAAAATATTTCCCGCAGCTATATAGAAGAATTAAGTGATGCCTATAATAATTATTTTTTCAAGTACAACACTACACCGCTGCTAATTGTAAATACATCCCAGCTTGATTTTGTGAACAGGGAAAAAGACTTCATGGAAATCTACCAGCAGATATTCAGAGAGGACAGAGGAGTATATGAATATTTTCAACCGGAAATAAGAGGTTAATGATGCTTAGAGTTATTTATTATGCAGTTTTATTTTATGTCTTTTATAAGATAATCACTTATCTGCTAAGGTTATTCAGCGCTTCTTCAAACAAAAATGAAAATGAACCGAAAAATGTTCAACAGAATGAACCACAAAATAAAAAGCGGTACAACATAGAACAGAAAGACATCGTGGAAGCTTCATTCGAAGAAATTAAAGAAGATAAAAAAGAACAAGCCCAATAATCAACCTTGTTAAATGTTTATCAGACGCATACAAAATTCAATCCTTAAAAAACTACTTTCAGTTCCGGAATTTACCAGTAAAGAACTTGGGAATATAAATTCATTTCTTGTTATTCGTCAGCATAACCAGCTTGGTGACCAGCTTGCATCAGTCTCATTTTTCAGAGCTATAAAAGAAAAATATCCCGGTTCAAAACTAACTGTTGTAGTAAGTCCTGAAAACGAAGCGGCGATAATTAAAAACAAATTTATCGATAGATATTTAGTTTTTAACAAGAAGAGGCTGTACTTTCCTTCTTACTTTATTCAACTGGTAAAGGTTCTTAGAGAAGGTTATGATGTAGCGGTAGTGCCGGTTACGGTTTCAATTTCTTTTACAAGCAATCTGCTTGCGCGTCTGTCCAAATCAAAAATTAAGATTGGTATTAAGGAACTGAACGGCAAGCTGAATGATTTTGATTATTTCTTTAATTACAGAATTAGCATGGACTGGCGGAAATACCCGGACGCAAATGTTGCTGATTTTTGTCTTGAAATGGTTCACCCGTTTGGAATAACTACTACTAATTACCAATCAGAAATTAATTTCGATTCAACGGATAAAAAAGTTGCGGGTGAGTTTATTCAATCATTAAATAAAGCTGATGGTGAACTGCTTATCGGCTTACATATAGGAGCCGGCAAGCCCCCTAACCGATGGTCGCTGGATAAATATGTTGAGCTTATTTCTTTACTTGATAAAAAGTACAAGGCTAAGTTTTACATTACCGGAAGTTCTGCCGATAAACCTGAACTTGATTACTTGTTGAATAGGGTAACAACTCCAATAGGACAATATATAAATAAACAAATCCCTGAAGTTGCTGCACTTGTGGCAGCATCTGATTTATTCATTACGAATGATACTGGTATAATGCACGTTGCCGGTACAACAGCTACACCCCAGATTTCACTCTTTGGTCCAACAAATCCTTTTAACTGGGCTCCGAATGGAAAGGACAAATACTTTATTAGGAAATCTGATTTGATTGATGATATAAATGTGGAAGATGTACTTGTTTTGTGTGAGAATATTTTATCCGGAGTAAATAAAACTTGACTTCAGAGACTAAAAACGTTGGTGAAGAAATTTTAGCTGTTATAGATTGCGGATCAAATTCATTCCATCTTGTCATTGCAAAAATATTACCCGGAGGTAAATTTGAAATAATCCAAAGGGAAAGAACGGTAATAAGAATAGGAGCAGGCAATACGACTGATAAAATTATTACGGATGAATCAACCGCACGTGCTATTAATACTCTGGTAAAATATAAAAGCATTGCAGAATCATATAATGCATCAATAAGAGCTGTTGCAACAAGCGCTATCCGTGACGCTGTGAATCAAAAAGAATTTCTTAATACTGTAAAAGAAAAATCAGGTATTACAATTGAAGTTGTTGACGGACAGGAAGAAGCAAGATTAATCTTTAAAGGGATTACAAACGCAATTTCACTAAAAGAAGAAAGAACTTTATGTATAGATATTGGAGGAGGCAGCACTGAACTGATTGTTGGTGAAAAGGATAAAATACTTTATCTCAAAAGTTTTCCAGTGGGGGCAGTAAGACTAACACAATTATTTTTTCCGGATTATATTTTATCCGATGATGCTGTTAGAAATTGTGAGCAATATATCAGAAATATTTTTAATGAGGATATTGATAAAATTAAAAATGTTGGATTTACGAAATGTGTGGGTTCTTCCGGTACGGTTATGTCCTCGGCATTAATGGTTAAAGCGCTTACTGAAGAATTACCAGCAGAATTCTATACAATTAATAACTTCCTGTTTAACAGGCCAGAATTCCGGAAAGTATTTGATGCCGTAATTAAATCAAAAACGATTGAAGAAAGAATTAATATTGCTGGGATTGATAAAGGAAGAGCGGATATTATTCCGGCTGGAATACTTATACTCAATTATTTATTTCAGAATTTGAATATAAACGAAATGTTGGTTTCTGCATATGGAATAAGAGAAGGGGTAATTGCAGAATATTTAGATTTTTCGCGATAGACCTGTCCCATCAATTGTAGATAAAAATTATCACCCGGTTGTTCTACTAAAAAATAAACTTTTAGGAAACCTTACAAAGACTTTTTCTGTTGTTTGTATTAGAAAACAAGATATTTTGCAGGTTTAATCTTGCAAAAAAAATCCAGATTAGTTAATTTAACAAACACAAAATCAGGAAAAGAGATGAGCACTGAAGTAAAGGACATAGAATCATTAGCCAATAAAGAATATAAGTATGGTTTTGTTACAGACATTGAAACTGACGAAGCTCCTAAGGGTTTGAATGAAGATATAATAAGATTGATTTCAAGTAAGAAGAATGAACCTGAATGGATGACCGAATGGCGTCTTAAGGCTTATCGCCACTGGTTAACAATGAAAGAACCTACCTGGCAAAATGTTAAATATCCGCCTATCGACTACCAGGATATACGTTACTATTCAGCACCTAAAAGTAAAGCTAAGTTTAAAAGTTTAGATGAAGTTGAGCCTGAAATTCTTAAAACTTACGAGAAACTTGGAATTCCTCTTGAAGAGCAGAAACTTTTGGCTGGTGTTGCAGTTGATGCTGTGTTCGACAGTGTTTCTGTTGCTACCACATACAAAGAGAAACTTAGTGAACTTGGAATTATTTTTTGTTCGATGTCGGAAGCTATTCATAATCATCCAGATCTTGTAAAGCAATACCTTGGTTCTGTGGTTCCTTACACAGATAATTACTTCGCAACACTTAATTCTGCCGTATTCTCAGATGGATCATTTGTTTATATTCCTAAAGGTGTTCGCTGCCCAATGGAATTGTCAACTTATTTCAGAATAAACGCTGCAGATACCGGACAGTTTGAACGTACTTTAATTATTGCCGATGAAGCTGCACATGTTAGTTACCTTGAAGGATGTACTGCGCCAATCAGGGATACAAATCAATTGCACGCCGCAGTTGTTGAACTTGTTGCATTGGATGATGCAACTGTTAAATATTCTACTGTTCAGAATTGGTATCCGGGTGATGCCCAGGGTAAAGGTGGTATTTATAATTTTGTAACTAAACGCGGCGCTTGCCGTGGAAGAAATTCCAAAATATCATGGACGCAGGTTGAAACAGGTTCTGCAATTACATGGAAATATCCCGGTTGCATTCTTCAGGGTGAAAATTCAATCGGAGAATTTTATTCCGTTGCATTAACAAATAACTATCAGCAGGCAGATACCGGAACAAAGATGATTCATATTGGCAGGAATACAAGAAGTACAATTGTATCCAAAGGAATTTCTGCCGGTAAAAGCCAGAACACTTACCGTGGTTTGGTTAGAATAGGTAAAAAAGCAGAAGGCGCAAGAAATTTCTCGCAGTGCGATTCATTATTGTTAGGAGATAAATGCGGTGCACATACATTTCCATATCTTGAAGTTGATAATCCTACAGCAACTGTTGAACATGAAGCAACTACTTCAAAAATCGGTGAGGACCAGATTTTTTATCTGAACCAAAGAGGCATAGCTACGGAAGACGCTGTTAATATGATTGTAAATGGTTATTGCAAAGAAGTATTTAATGAGTTGCCAATGGAGTTTGCTGTAGAAGCCCAGAGACTTTTAAGTATTAGTCTTGAAGGAAGCGTAGGCTGATTCAATATTGAATATGTCTGTTGATTAATAAGTAATGAACTAAAAAGAAAATATAAAAAGGAATAATAAATGTTATCAATTAAAAACCTGTATGCTAATGTTGAAGGTAAAGAAATTTTACGAGGTATAAATCTGGAAGTTAAACCCGGAGAGATTCACGCAATTATGGGACCGAATGGTTCAGGTAAAAGCACTCTCGCAAATGTACTTTCCGGTAAACCGGGTTACGATGTTGTCTCAGGTGAGGTAACCTTTAACGGAAAAGATTTATTGGAATTAGCTCCTGAAGAGAGATCTCACGAAGGATTATTCCTCGCATTTCAATATCCCGTAGAGATTCCGGGAATAAGCAATGCTACGTTTCTTAAAACAGCTTTAAATGAATTAAGAAAACATAACGGTGAAGAAGAACTTGATGCGTATGAATTTTTGCAGCTTATTAAATCAAAAATGAAGTTGGTTGGTATGGAAGAATCTCTTCTTAACAGACCGGTTAACCAGGGATTCAGCGGTGGTGAAAAAAAGAAAAATGAAATTTTTCAGCTCGCGGTTTTAGATCCGTTGCTTGCTATCCTTGATGAAACTGATTCCGGGCTCGATATTGACGCTTTGAAAATTGTTGCCGGCGGCGTAAATATCTTTAAAGAACAAAATCCGCTAAAGTCTGTTATTGTGGTTACTCACTACCAGAGGTTGCTTGATTATATTATTCCCGATTTCGTTCATGTTTTATATAAAGGAAAAATTGTTAAATCCGGTGGCAAAGAATTAGCACTTGAACTTGAAGAAAGAGGTTACGACTGGGTGAAAGACGAAGAAACTATAAGCGAAACCTTGTAAGGAAAAAGGAAATTTTGAAAATGAATAAAGCTAATCTGGAAAATAAAAACTGGTACGAAGAAATTTTTGATAAGTTTGAAAGAAGCCTGAACGGACAATCTCAAACGCAGCTCCATCAGTTTAGAAAAACTGCATTTGAACAATTTATTAATGAAGGTTTTCCAACTACTGAACTTGAAGAATGGAAATTCACAAACATAGGGCCGGTGAATAAGATTAATTTTATCGCTTCAGCAGTTGCAGATAAAGTTGAAATTACCAGGAGCGATGTAGACAAAAATCTTTTTACTGAAAAAGATGCCAGTATAATTGTTGTAGTTAATGGTTTGGTAGATAGAGAATTGTCTTCTGTTAAACCGGAATTGAAAATCGAATTTGCTAATCTTCACGAAGCAGGTTTAAACGAATCATCATTTAAAGAAAAATACTTAAAGAATGATTTCGTTAACAAGGATGGAATGACTTATCTTAACTCAGCTTTTCTGAATGACGGACTATTCTTAAAAGTGCAGGATAATTTATCTATTGATAGTACAGTTTACATCCTTTTCCTTAACGGAAGCAAAAATGAAAATCTCCTCGTTCAGCCGAGAAACATTTATTCAATAGGAAAAAACAGCAGGTTAAAATTAATTGAAGTTTATGCAAGCCTTGATCCAAATGCTTACCTGTACAACGGAATAACAGAAATTCATCTTGAGGAAAATTCCAACCTTGAATTTGACAGGGTACAGGATGAGGATGATTCTGTTTTTCACATTAACCGTACACAGGTATTTCAGAAAAGGAATAGTGTCTTTACTTCTTCAGTAATTTCAATCGGCGGGGAAATAACAAGGAACGATTTAAATTCTGCTTTAATTGAAGAGAACAGCGAATGCCACTTATACGGTTTGTATCTTGCAGACGGCAAAAGAATGATCGACAATCACTCACTGATTGACCATGCAGTTCCTCACTGCCACAGCAATGAACTTTACAAAGGCATCCTCGATGAAGAATCAAAAGGAATATTCAACGGGAAAGTAATTGTCAGGAAAGATGCGCAGAAAACCCTTGCTTACCAGTCCAATAAGAATTTATTACTTTCTACAAAAGCAAAGATAAACACAAAACCTCAGCTTGAAATTTTTGCAGATGATGTTAAATGCAGCCACGGCGCTACAGTAGGACAACTTGATGAGCAATCATTGTTCTATTTGCAATCGAGAGGAATAAGCAAGACCGTTGCAAAATCAATTTTAATAAAAGCATTTGCAAGCGATGTGCTTGACAACGTTAATGACGAAACATTAAAAGAAAAACTCAACAAACATATTTTGGAGAGACTTCACTAGGTTTCTCTTTCGGAAATAAAATGAAAAATGTTTTGGATATACCCGTTCCGGCGACAAAACAAAAACCGGCTAAATCATTCGACGTTTATAGAACAAGGAATGATTTCCCGATACTTAAAACTTTAGTAAGAAATCATCCTCTGGTTTATCTTGATAATGCGGCAACGGCACAAAAACCGCTGGTTGTAATTGACAGCGAACGGGATTTCTATATGTACACAAATTCCAATGTGCACAGGGGAGTTCATTACTTAAGTGAACAGGCAACGCTTGTATATGAAAATGCTAGATTAAAAATTAAAGAATTCATTAATGCGTTAAGCGCCTGCGAAGTTGTTTTTACACGCGGGGCAACCGAAGCAATTAACCTTGTTGCTTATTCCTATGGAAGAAAAAATATTAAAGAAGGTGATGAGATAATTGTTTCTGCAATGGAACATCACGCCAATATTATTCCCTGGCAGGTTTTGTGTGATGAAAAAAATGCTAAGCTCAGGGTTATTCCTATGAATGATTCCGGTGAACTTATTTTAGAAGAATATGAAAAGATGCTGAATGACAAAACCAAGTTTGTGTCAGTCGTTCATGTTTCAAACTCTCTAGGTACAATTAATCCTGTTGAAGAAATTATAAAGCTCGCACATAAAAGAAATATTCCGGTACTGGTAGATGGTTCTCAGTCAATTCCGCATATGAAAATTGATGTTCAGAAAATGGATTGCGACTTCTTTGTTTTTTCCGGGCATAAATTATTCGGGCCAACCGGTACAGGCATTCTATATGGCAAAACTGAATTCCTGAATAATATGCCGCCTTATCAAACCGGTGGTGATATGATAAGATATGTTACTTTCGAAAAAACCATTTACAATGACATCCCAAATAAATTTGAAGCGGGCACTCCAAACATTGCAGGCAACTATGCACTTGGAATTGCAATCGATTATTTAAATCAATTAGATTTTGAGAAAATTGCTGAACATGAGCATCAGCTTCTTGAATATACAACTTCCAGGTTAAATGAAATTAAAAGTCTGAAATTAATTGGTACTGCAACAAATAAAGCAGCAGTTGTATCATTTGTGCTTGATAATATCCATCCCCACGATATAGGAACGATACTGGATAGTGAAGGAATTGCTATTCGTACGGGACATCATTGCACTCAACCGGTGATGGACAGGTTTGGAATACCGGCGACTGCAAGAGCATCTTTTGCAATGTACAATTCTTCAGAGGAAGTGGACAGGCTAGTTGATGGCATTCATAAAGTAATAAAAGTATTAGGATAATAAGGGAATCCATCAGGTGAATTTTTCTAAGGGAAGAATTCTGAAATAAACATAGAAATGAAAAATTATTTTATAATAGATTTTTTAATGGAATTACAAAATATTATTGATTTAAAAGTCCTCTCCTTTGGAGAGGATTTGGGAGAGGCTTAATGTCCGACTTAACTCAATTGTACCAGGAAGTGATTCTTGATCATAATAAGTCACCGCGCAATTACAGAAAGTGCGATAGCTGCAACCACGAATCCGAAGGCTTCAATCCGCTCTGCGGTGATCATCTTTGGGTATATCTTAATCTTGAAAATGACAAGATAAAAGATATTTCATTCCAGGGAAACGGCTGTGCAATTTCAAAATCTTCGGCTTCATTAATGACTTCAATCCTGAAAGGAAAATCCAAAGAAGAAGCAGAGAAACTTTTTGAAATATTTCATAAAGTTGTTACTTCAAAGGTCGGTGAGGAAATTGATTTATCTGAGTTAGGTAAACTTGCTGTGTTTGCAGGAGTAAGAGATTACCCGGCGAGAGTTAAATGTGCAAGCCTTGCCTGGCATACAATGCTTAATGCTTTACATGAAAAAGACGGTACAACAATAACCGAATAAATGAACGGACGGATATTATGATTGATAAAGGTTTTATAGAACAGGAAATTATTCAAAGATTAAAGACATGTTACGACCCGGAAATTCCTGTTGATATTTATGAACTTGGATTAATTTATGAAATTAAAGTTGATGAAGAGGGCAACGCATACATAAAGATGACTCTTACTTCACCAATGTGCCCGGTTGCAGGGTCATTGCCCGGTGAAGTTAAAGAGAAAGTAAAATCAGTTAAAGGGGTGAATGATGTTTATGTGGATTTGGTATGGAATCCGCCATGGGATAAAGATATGATGAGTGAGGTCGCAAAATTGGAGCTCGGCTTTTTCTAAAATATTTATAACAGAAAAGGTATTGCTTATTCAGAATGAAATTGATTAGGAAAGAAACGAATTAAAACAAAGTATCTATGAAAGGAAACACAATGTTCAATATAGTTAAGCCTCCAATCTATGAGCAGGATGCTGTTCAGTGGATGAGAGATGAACTTTTATATACAGGATTTAAAGAACTGCTTTCACCTAAAGACGTTGATGAGTATCTTACCGATCCATCAAAAGGAACTGTGCTTGTTGTAATTAATTCTGTTTGCGGCTGTGCAGCAGGCAGTGCAAGACCAGGAGTTAATCTTGCTTTACAGAACGATATAATTCCGGATCATCTTACAACGGTATTTGCAGGGCAGGAAAGAGATGCAGTTGACAGAGTACGTGAACTTATAACTAATTTCCCACCATCATCACCGTCATTTGCGTTGTTTATGAAAGGTAAATTAGTGCATTTTACTCCAAGATATGAAATTGAAGGTAATGGTCCTGAAAAAATTGCCGAAGATTTAATTGATGCCTTCAATAAATATTGTACAAGACGAGGGCCATCAATTTCTAAGGAAGACTATGCTAAACTTGAGCACGCCAAAATGTGCGGCTCAGAAATTCCAAAGATTCAGCAAAATTAATATTAACTGCGGCATAGACTTACATCTGTGCCGCTATTTTAGTGTATTGCAATATGAAATTCAGTGTACAAGAAGAATATGGTTTAAGGTGTTTAATCCGGATTGCCAAGTTTTCCAGGATAGGCAAATCATTAACTATTCCGGAGATAAGCCAGTTTGAAGGTCTTTCACAACATAACGTGGCAAAAATTTTACGGACCCTCAGAATAGGTGGTTTCCTTGAAGCTTCTCGCGGACAGGTTGGCGGTTATACACTTGCCAAAACACCAGATAAAATTATTTTAAATGAAGTACTTGAATGCCTTGGAGGAAAACTTTTTGAAGAAGAAGAGTTTTGCTCAACACATGCCGGAGCAGAAAGCATTTGTACAAACACAATTGATTGTTCAGTAAGATCTTTATGGCGGGTGGTGCAGGATTCGGTTGACACAATCCTCCGTAAATTAACCTTGCAGGATTTAATTAATACTCAAAAAGATCTTGAGGTAAAACTAAACGGCATAGAAGAACTATCTTCTAATTATCAATAACATTAACGGGAAATTAAATGGGACTTTTCTCTTTCTTAAAAAATGAACACGATTACAATCTTGATTCACAATCATTTTCAAATAAATTTAAAGAAGATTCAAATTCAGTTTTAATTGATGTAAGAACAAAAAACGAATACAAAGGCGGACACATTCCCAAAGCAATTAACATAGATGTATATTCTGACTTTCATTCACAAATACATAAATTTGATAAATCCAAAACCTACCTGCTTTATTGTCATTCGGGAAGCCGAAGCTATTCTGCACTTAAGTATATGAAGAGCAATGGATTTGATAATGTCTACCATCTTGAAGGCGGAATATCATACTGGAATGGTGAAATAACAAGGTGATTATTTTAACGAGAGAAAATTGTCTTGTAGAAATTGTTTTTGGATTACTGAATAGTTTAATCTAACCTTACCCTTATTCCTAACTGAGTAAGTCTGTTATAAAATTCTATCCTATTCATAAGGTTGTCGGCATTTCCTTCTCTCTGCTCTTCCTTGTTTATAACATGCATTCCGGTTACAAAACCTAAGAGTGCTCCAACAAAAACATCTGATGCCCAGTGCTGATTATTGTAGACTCTTGCAAAAGCTGTAAGCGAAGCCAGACCATAAAGTCCTAATCTTGCCCAGTTATTATCAATCCTTTCTGCAAGCACAGTGGAAAAAGCAAACGCGACAGTAGTATGACCGGAAGGGAAAGATTCAATTTCATTATTCCATTCGAACCAGTTGTATTTCCATTGACCTTCACCTGAATAAGGTCGGCTTCGCGCAAATACATATCTTGCTAAAACAACTGTTACTCCGGAGATTGAAAGACTCTCAAACAGTAACCTTCCTGTTATTCTTACTTTATCTTTTTTAAAGATTAATCCTGCGGCATAAGTAGATAAAGCAGCAATGTTAGCGTAAGAAACAATTCCATACCTTGTTGGGATATCCCAGAAATCATTGTTGAGTGTTTTAATAGTTTGTCGTCCGATCTTGTTTCTCAGGTCATCATCAAAATACATTAGTAAACCGGTCCCTGCTGCAACACCACTGGTATAAAGCGCTCCTGATTTTGAAAAACTGAAAGGTCCGGTGTAAAATGTTAAAGCATCTTCACCTAAACTGGTTATATCAGAAAGTAATATTTCAGTAACCGACTGATTTACCTTTAAGTTATCCTGAGCATTAAGAGTAATAAAGAGAAAGTTTAACAGAAATAAACTAAGTGCAATAAATCTTTGTTTTGAGTATTTAATCCTTTGTAACATCAATTACGAAAATTTTTCAAAAGCTGATGTAATTTTAAGGAATATTTTCTTTATTATTACAGGTAATTCCTATCGCGTTTAATAAAATTCAAACTGAGGTAATATGATAAACACTTCCTGGCATTCCGTCTCAATCGGGGAAAAATCTCCGGAAATTGTAAATGCCATAATTGAAATACCAAAAGGCTCCAAAGCAAAATACGAATTAGATAAAGACAGCGGTCTGCTTAAACTTGACAGGGTTTTGTTTTCTTCTGTTCATTACCCGGCAAATTACGGCTTTATTCCCCGTACTTACTGCGATGATAAAGATCCCCTTGATATTCTTGTTATTTGTTCAATTGATGTCTACCCGATGTGTATAATTGAAGCTAAAGTTCTGGGCGTAATGCATATGGTTGATGATGACGAAAAGGACGATAAGATAGTTGCTGTTGCTAAAAATGATATGTCCGTGAATTATGCAAACGATATTTCAGAGTTACCACCGCATACAATTGTTGAGTTAAAAAGATTTTTTGAGGATTACAAAAAACTTGAGCATAAGAACGTAATAGTTGAAAGGTTTCTTGGTAAAGAAGAAGCCTACAAAATAATTAAAGAAAGCCAGGTGCTCTATAGGAATACATTCGGTAAATTTTCCGGGGAATGTTAAGAACCATATCAGGAATTTTTTAAAAGGTAATCTTGTTATCAAGTATATGATTGCAGGATTGACCTATGATAAGTGAAATACTTTTTCTTGAATACTTATCTTATCTTCTTGACGGCGATAAGAAAAAGTGCACGGCAATAGTTGCCCATCTCATGGAAGAGGGAACTGACCTTAAAGTTATTTATAAAGACCTTTTCCAAAGATCTCTTTACCAGGTCGGTAAGATGTGGGAGAATAACAGGATTTGTGTAGCAACAGAGCATGTTGCAACATCAATTACAGAATGCCTGATGAATTATGTCAGTGTACCTCCTGATGTAACTGAACAAAAAAAGAACAAGGTCGTTATTACCTGTGCTCCAAAAGAATTCCACCAGGTTGGGGCTAAAATGGTAGCTAATATCTTTGAGCATAACGGCTGGGATACCTTTTTTGTAGGGGCAAATACACCAACAACAGAATTACTTAAATTGCTTGATGAAAAGAAACCACACCTGCTTGCGGTTTCTGTTACATTTTATCTTAATGTTCTAAAACTTTTAGAGTTGATTTCAACAGTCAGAGATAATAATCCCAAATTACCTATAATAGTTGGGGGTCAGGCGCTTGCAAAGGAAAAATCTGAAATCCTGAATAAATTTAAAGAAGTAACTTACATCTGCTCACTAAAAGATCTTGAAAACTTTACTGTAAATTTTAATTCAGTCACAAACCGGCAATAAAACAGAGTGCCGGATCAATTTTCTACTTTAGGGCTTGTGCACTTATCAACTAAATAGAAAACCGATTCATAATTTATATCACCGTGTAAAGACAATCCTATTTCACATGTACGGCTTGTTGAATAGCCATGTTTGCATTCATCCGGGATAGATTTTTTCAGGTTCATCAAAGCTGATTCGTTTAGTTCGGGATAAGTAAATCCCCTGTCACCGGCCCAGCCGCAGCAGCCAACATCCGCAGGAAGAATTACATTTTCCGCGCACATATTTGCAAGCTCCTCAAGCTTTTCAGTTAAACCTAACTTTGTAGTGCTGCACGTTGAATGAATTGCAATGGTTTCCTTCAATTTTGTAAATGATAGTTTATCAACAAGGTATTCAAGAGTGAATTCTACCGGTTCATAAATTTTAAGTGCTTTATATTTTTCTATTTCGTGATTGGAAAGAAATTCCATTGTGTGATAGAAACATGGACTCATGTCAAACAAAACAGGATACTTTCCATTTTCAGATACTTCCAATAAGGAATCAAGTAGTTCTTCAGTTTTTGAATTACCCTGTTTCTTAAATCCTTTACTGTAAAATGCCATACCGCAGCAAAGGTTGTCTAAGTTCTTTGGAAGGATTAAATTGTAACCTGCTTTGTGTAAAACTTGTTCGGTCTTTTTAACTAACGGGGTTTTCTCTTCACTGTATTTTGATATTCCCATAGCCCTGTTAATACAGCTAGGGAAGTAAATAACCTTTGGTGAATCAACCGAACTATTTGAGGTAATTTCAATTTTCTCTGCACCTTTAGGCATATATTTATTCCATAATGGAATTGTGTTCCCTGAGATATTTCTTAAAGTGGTTGCAATTGCATGCATTATTTTATCTCCAAGTACAGAATGGAAGAAACCTACAAAGTTCAGAGCGATTCTTATTCCGGCAGTTACCCCTTTCATATTAAATGAAATAATATCTGCAACTGTATTTGCAGTAGCCGAGTTATTAGTAAAGCGCAAATCTTTTATGAGATTGCCTGTGTTTATATCTACCGGGCAGCTTGTTGCGCATAAACCATCTGTTGCACAGGTTTGATTTCCATAATAATCAAATTCTTTTTTTAGAATCTCCAGCCTTTCCGGATTTTCCTGTGTCTCAATCAACCTGTTTATCTCACGCCAGGAGACAATTCTTTGACGTGGTGTTAAACTTAAATTTCTTGAAGGACAATTAATCTCGCAAAAACCGCATTCAATACATTTATCAATTCTGTAATGTGCCGGAGGAAGCGGTTTAAGATTTTTTATGTGAACCTGATGATCTTCATTAAGTATTACTCCGGGATTTAGCAGTCCGTCAGGATCAAAAATATTTTTTATCTCTTTCATTAAATCGTATGCTTGTTCGCCCCATTCAAACTGAACAAACGGAGCCATATTTCTTCCGGTTCCATGTTCTGCCTTAAGTGCACCATCGTATTTTTTAACAACAAGATTGACAACCTCATCCATAAATTCTTTGTAGCGGTTCACTTCTGCAGCAGTGTTGAAATCCTGTTTGAATACAAAGTGCAAATTACCTTCAAGCGAGTGACCAAAGATTATCGCATCGTAATGGAATTTTTTAAATAAATTCTGCAGGTCAACAACGGCTTCTGCTAATTTAAAAAGAGGAAAGCAAACGTCCTCTATTATTACTGTGGTTCCAATATTTCTCATTGCACCAACAGATGGAAATAAGCCTTTCCGTATATCCCATAATTTTTTAAATTCTTTTGCATCAGTTGTAAAAACAATCTGCTGAACCTTCGGAATATCATTTAATGAACTGATTATTTCCTTTATCTGAATTTGTAACTGCTCATTATTTTCTGCCCTTGTTTCAACCAAAAGAGAAGCAACATTTTGATCAAGTTCTTTAAGGATTGAAGGCATACCTTTTTTATCTTCAACAGAACGAAGAGCAGCTCTGTCCATCAATTCAACAGCTTCAACTTTCTGATTCTTTAAGATTGCAACAGCTTTACTTGCATCAACAATGCTTGGGAAAAGCATTAGTGAGGTTGCTTTATCTTTATACTCTGGTACAGTTTTATAAGTTATGTCTGAGATGAATCCAAGTGTACCTTCGGAGCCAATCATAAGATGCTGAATAATATCAACCGGGTCATCAAAATCAACAAGAGCATTCAGGCTGTAGCCTGTTGTATTCTTCATTTTGTATTTAGATTTTATCCGCTCCGAAAGCGAAGGATTATTTTTAACTTTCAATTTTAGTTCGTTAATCCTGTTTAGGAGATGATTTTTATTCCGGGAAAATTCCTGTATGCTGTTTTCATCATTTGTATCTAAAACGGTTCCATCATTAAAAATAATTTTCATTCCCTTAAGTGTATTGTAACTGTTCTGGGCAGTGCCACAGCACATTCCGCTTGCATTGTTAGCTGCTATTCCGCCAATCATTGCAGAGTTAATTGAAGCTGGGTCCGGACCAATTTTTTTATTATAAGGAGCTAAAAATATATTTGCGTGTGAACCAACAATTCCGGGTTGAAGTGAGATTGTTTCCGCATTATCGCTGATGTAAAATTTATTCCAGGTAGGGGCAAGTTGCACTAATACAGAATCTGATATTGATTGCCCGGATAAACTTGTCCCTGCCGCTCTGAACGTAAGGGGAATTTTTAATTGAGAGCAACTTCTAAGAATTGTAATAATTTCATTTTCATTTTCTGCTTTAATTACAAGTTTAGGAATCATGCGGTAAAAGCTTGCATCGGTTCCGTACGCCAATGTTAAAAGTTCACTATGTATTAGTCTTTCTTCCGGAATAGTTTTCTTTAATTCATTGAACAGTTCAAGATATTTTCCAGTCAGCATATTTCCCTCGTAAGAAGATGTAATTAAACTAAAGACATTGCCTGCATTTTATTTAAGAATGGCTACTATCTCTTTCTGTCTTTCTCCACCGGTGCAAATAACTTCTTTATCAGGTGTAATGAAAACATCAATTTCAGTTCGTACTCCAAAATCCCCTGTAAAATAAATCCCTGGTTCTAACGAAAATGAAGTAGAAGGTAAGACAAGTCTTTCATCTTTAGTTTCGAAATTATCCATATGAGCGCCGCTTCCGTGAGTTTCTGTTGTAATTGAATGACCGGTTCTGTGAATGAAATAATCACCATAGCCTGCATCAACAATTACATTGCGTGCGGCATCATCAACTTCAAATCCTTTCAGGCTAAGACCACGGCTTAATTTAGTTTTTATAAGACTGAACGCACTATCTCTTGCCTGGGCAACAACATCAAATATTTTTGAATACTTCTCAGGTACTTCATTACCAACGTAACCGGTCCAGGTAATATCCGCCATTGTTGCTTCAGGTGAATTTACCTTTGCCCAGAGATCGATTAGTACAAAATCATTTTCCTTAATTTCTTTGTATGTATCTGAGTTTGGTGCATAATGCGGATTAGCGCTGTTTTCATTCACAGCAACAATAGGATCAGAATCTGTAATAAGATTTCTTTTCTTAAATTCATCCAGAATCAACTGTTGAACGTCGTACTCAGTAACATGTTCTTTGTTTGTAATTTTTAATTTTATAAATGCAAAAGAAATATCAACTATATCATAAAGTGCTTTAGCCGCAATTTTATTCTCTTTGTATTGTTCGTTTGTCCATAACGCACCAAACATTGATATCAGGTCACCGCTGCTTTTAATCTCTATACCGAAAGTATTAAGATATTCAAGTGTACCTGCATCAACTCTTGAAACGTACGGGATGGCATTCATAGGAGAATACTCCATTGCAATTTTTTCACCTTTTCTAAGTACAGATGAAAGTTGTTTCTGCAAAGATGAATGACTTGAGTAAGTACGTTTCTCACCCGGCAAGTGATCAAGATGAAAGGCTTCGATGCCATTTAATATTTTTACCGGCTCCCCCTGTTTTGGAATAAAATAAAATAATCTTCTCGTAAGATGAGCATCAGGTTTAATGTTTAATATCTGGTGGGCAAGGTCATTTGAACCTCTGAAATCATAGAACAGCCAGCCGTCAAAATTCATTTTGGTAAGAATGTCCTGGATTTTTTTTAAATCGAATTCTGCCATTTTAATTCCGCACTTTTGTTTTTAATTGATTAAAATATACTAAAATCGAAAAGTCAATAAAACGAATAATTTTGAAAATAAAATAGTTGAACCATTTTCATCAAAACATTTTTATTAAGAAGTGAATTAATAAATCACATTTGAAAATTATTTGGAAGTAAAAACAGTTTTTCGTTTTTTTACCTGTAAAAAAATGGAATGAGAATGATAACCAAATGGCTCGAATGGGCTCGAGAACTTCAGGCAATTGCCCAAAACGGTTTAACTTATTGCGATAACCATTTCGATATTGAACGCTATCATGCAATTCAGAAAATATCAGCAGAGATTTTTTCCGTGCATACAGAATTACCGGTTGAAAAAATTACTGATATACTCCTTCGCGAAGAAGGATACCAGACTCCTAAGATTGATGTACGGGGAATTGTCTTCAGAGAAAATAAGATTCTGTTGGTTAAGGAAGTTATGGATGGCTGCTGGACTTTACCGGGCGGATGGGCAGATCCTAATATGACTCCGACACAAAATGTTGAAAGGGAAGTATGGGAAGAATCCGGCTTTGAAGTTAAAGCTATAAAATTGTTAGCGTTTTATGACAGAGATAAACAGGGGCATTACCCGCCGTTTCCATTTCATGTATACAAAGCGTTTTTCTTGTGTGAACTTACCGGAGGTAAAGCTACTCTAAGTAACGAAACTAGCGGAGTAGAATTTTTTGCCGAAGATGAAATACCCAAGCTTTCTGAATCCAGAGTACTGCCGCATCAACTGAAAAATTTCTTTAGAAAATTCAAGGATAATGATCTGAATACAGAATTCGATTAGTATTTATTCGCCGGACGTAAAAATCATTTTAAAATAAATGACGCAAATGCGTCATTGATAGTTGATAATTCGATCACGAGTTTTGTACAACTTTTTCCAACGAGGTTTTTCGTGAAAAACATTTATTCG
>QZKB01000026.1 GCA_003599415.1 Ignavibacteriales bacterium
AATTACCTTACAAGTATTCCGTTAAAAATTACATCGAGAATAAAATTTATATGTTGATTGATTTCCGGTTTATTCAGCTTACCAAGGTAGACTAAGTTTGCTATGTATGGAAATAAAAGTCCATGATAAAATATGTAGAGATATTCCGGGTTTATTTTTCTTATCTCCTTGTTCTTAATTCCTTCCTTTATCTTTTGCTTCAGCAACTCGTCAAGTTTGCAATCCTTTGCACTGAAAGCATCTCTTCTTAAATTGGAAGGTCCTTCGCCAATAGCCGTATAAAAGCTTACAAGGATTATCAGTTCTTCTTTGTTATCGGCATAGAATTCAAAAACTTTTCTTGTATATACTTTAAAGAATTCAACCAAAGACGGCGTATCGTTAACACACTGGCTAAGTATCTCGTAACTTCTGTCGAATGTATTATCAATTATGCTCTTAAATATTTCTTCCTTGGATTGGAAATAATTATAGATAGTACCGATACCGAATTCAGCTTTTACAGCTATTTCTTCCAGGGTTGTATGGTTGAATCCCTTTTGTGAAAACAGAAGTGCGGCTGCTTTCATAATTTCCTGTTTGCGCTGTAACTTTTCTCTGTCTTTTCTGGTTAATGTATTTGTGTCTTCCATTGTAAATCAGTTTTAATAAATGAATATGAACCAGAACATCATTAAGTGAACAATGGTTCACATTTTAAAACAAATGTTCTTTTTATGAGTGCTAAAGATAATCCAGGAAGTCAAATTCAGATAGGAATAATCGGTAAACAGGGAAAAATAATCGGTAAAATTTTTAGGAAAAGTTTATCCGTAGTTACTGGATTCAACTTCCATAATAACATCATTGCAGAAATATTATACAGGTTGTGAAGACAGGCAACAGTTTTTTCTCTTTCCAGATTTTATTAATGGTTTTTAGCCGCAATTGTTTAATTTTGAAAAAACAATGGGAGAACATAAATGAAACAATGGTACGAAGCTTTGTTCGAGAATTATGGTAAGAACTATGATAAAGAAAGTTTTACTAGTGGTACTTTGGGTGAGTGCGATTTTATTGAGAATGAAATTGGTTTTAACAAAAGTATTAAGATACTTGATGTTGGCTGCGGAACCGGAAGGCATTCAATTGAACTTACAAAACGAGGTTATAATGTTACCGGGGTTGATCTTTCCGAAGCGCAAATATGTTGTGCAAAAGAAAAGGCAAAGGCTGATAACCTTAATGTCAAATTCCTGGTACAGGATGCAAGAGCATTACCATTTAAAAATAAATTTGATGTTGCAATTATGCTTTGCGAAGGCTCTTTTCCGTTAATGGAAACAGACGAAATGAATTTTCAGATTCTTCTGAGTGTAACCCAAGCGTTAAAGGTCGATGGGAAAATAATATTTACAACTCTAAACGGTTTATTCCCGCTGTTTCATTCAGTAAAAGATTTTCTTGCCGGAACAATTGAAGAGGGAAATGCAACGTATAAAGATAATAGATTTGACCTGATGACTTTCAGGGATTATAACATTACAACATTTAAGGATGATGAAGGTAACACGAAAGAACTGTATTGTAACGAAAGATATTATGTACCGTCCGAAATTACATGGTTGCTTAAATCACTTAACTATAAAACAATTGATATCTTCGGCGCTAAACTTGGTGCATTCAGCAGGAACGATAAGCTGACGACTGAGGATTATGAGATGCTTGTTGTTGCAAAGAAATAAAGAACAAATTTAAACTAAGAGATAAAAAACTGCCTTTGGTATTAATACATAAAATTGTAACCTGAGTATAAAGTTGAAGCTAAGAATTGAAAGTATGCGCCAATTAATACTTCTATACTCAGTTCCTATATGATTACGGTTCAGCATTTAGATTAGCAAATACATTAACGAATCAGGAGGATAAGCAATGGGACTAACAAGTTTTATCTGGTTTTTGTTGATTGGTTTGGTTGCAGGCTGGCTTGCGGGAAAAATTATGAGAGGGAGCGGATTTGGTGTGTTTGGAAATATCGCAATTGGAGTAATTGGCTCCTTTATTGGCGGCTGGTTATTTTCGCTTTTAGGCGTTACAACAGGCGGTACTTTCGGTGCAATAATTACTGCAATGGTTGGAGCGATGGTTCTTCTTTATGTTGTTAAACTTATAAAAAATTCATGAACTGTTTTTTTTAGTATCTTACTAAAACTTTTACCGCTAAGACGCCAAGGCGCTAAGAAGATTAATAACTGTTCAGGTATTTCTTTTCCTGGATAACTGCAATCTTCATAATCTTGTTGCCAATCTCAGGCATTTCAATATGGGCAACAAACATTCCGCTTCCAACTCTCTTTCCATCTTCATTCTGTAAATCCCAGTCAAGATATGAAGCAAAATCATCTTTCGATAATTTTCTTATGAACACTCCTGCAATGTTGTAGATTCTTATTGTTACATTTCTTGGAAGGGAAGTAAATCGGATGAAGTTCTGTGCTTCATTTGAAATATCATTACCGCCAAAATATGGGTTGGGGAATACGCTTATCTTATCAATGTTTGTCTTGGCAGATTCCTTATCATTCAGGTTACCGGTTTTAAGTGTTGCCTCGAAAACATCACCATCTGCTAATGGTTTGTATGTAACAATTCTAATTACGGTGCCGGGATCAGGAAGTTCTCCGCTTATTGCTAAGCAGCCGAACTTATGATCTGTGAACTTTGAATTACCGCAAGTCTGAGGCGGATCAGCCGGATCGAAAGAAGATTTATAAGCAAAAATTTCTTCCCAGTCATTATTCTCCAAATGTGTCCACATTGAATCAGGCTTTGTCCTTGTAGAATCAAAACGGTCATTATCCCATATCTTAACTGCAAGCCTGTAATCATCTTCTGTTGATTCAGGATTTCTTCCGATGCACCAGACTTCAAACGGAAGAAGATCACTCGCAAGATTATCGTTTTTAATTATCGGGTTAAAGGAGCGTGCATAACCGCTGTAATAATATTTTGATGTTCCGGTAAACCTTAATTCATAATCATCATAACCCAAACCTTCTTCATTCTGGTTTACCTGCCAGTTTAATCTTTTATATGTGCCCTTTGCTTTTACCTGCCATCTGTTTGTTGAGTTTAGATTATTCATAATATCTATCGGTTGGGAAAGAACTACTCCGTCTTTTCCTTTTATTTCAAGTATAGATTTTACCCTGTACTTCGTATTTTCTGCTGCAATACTGTCCTTTGCAATATCCTCAACGGTAAGAATGAAACCGTCAATAACTGGTTTATCGCTTTTTTCAGCGGTAAAATCTTCCTGGTTAACAAGCAGAGTATCATCTTTTGTTTTATTGTAGAGCGAATATTTTAATGTATCATTTGTTGAAGTAAAGATAACCTGGTAAGTATCTCCGGTTAATGCAGTAGGATCAACAACATTAAATTTTATTCTTGAATCCGAGTTACCTTTTACCTGTAAAGGTGCAACCGCATCATTATCTGTATAAGGATAGGTTACATCAATCCTTTTTTGCCCCGGAATTACTTTAATTATTTTTACCGGGCTTTCAAGATATTCTGGTGAGCTATATTCATTATAAGCATACGCCGTAACACCAAAATAATAAGGTGAATAATTATATAGAGGCAAATAGTTAGAAAATGCATCTGACGTAATTGTTATTTCTCTTTCCAGTCCTGCATCTGTTCCAACAATTACCGGTACATCGGTTAATGCACCATTGTAGTATTTATAATCCCGTATGACCCTGATATTGTTTTTTAGATCGAAGGTGGCTAATAATACAGAATCAGTTCCGCTTGAATCACTGTACTGCCATAACCTGTAACCTTCAAAAGTATAAGTCGTATCAGAACCGTACCTTGAATCAATGAACGGATCAGTCTCATCATAAGATTCAGCATCATTTTCCCACCACAATTTTACAGCATTGTTAAGCGGAAGGTAATGCATTACAGGTGAAGGTGGTGATGAAAGCCAGTCAAAGTTTTTTTCAAACATTTTTTTAACAGTTAATGCCTTATCCTTTAAATCCATTACACTTAGAAGATAATTATACTGTGTTAAATTTCCCTGTTTATTTCCTACAATTATCGCCAGCACAACTTCAATAGTATCATTCGGATTCATATTAAACGGACCTGTAGAACTTACTAAATGTCGATCACCTCCATTGGGTCCTTTTGGCCAGCCCTTACCTTCATACCAACCTGTTTGAAAAACCGGATCTCCTGACAATGCAAATTTTGTAATTTTACCGTTTAACGGATCACGCTGATCATGCACAGAAGGAGTTTTTCCTTGAAGAATACTATAAAAACTAAGTGAAGTGTGTGGTAAACTATACTCTGAATAATTTGTAATGATAGGAGTAAACGATATCATCGGATTTTTACTCCCGCTTACATTTAGAAGTTGATATCCAATGCTAGGTGGAGACTCACTAAAAACATTATCATATGCTTTTGAGTTATATACATAAGCTAAAGATAAAGATGTGTCGCAGCCGGCAAAATCATCTGCTGCATAACCAAGATCTACATCCGCCCATTGACCTACATAGAAATCATTTATCTGATGTTTCCCTTTATTAATAATTTTATATTTTTTAAAAATTATATCATTGAAAGCATTCTGTTTATTAAATGCAAAAACTGTTGTTTGAATTTCCAATCCAATTGGTTTTGAATGCATTAAGCTGAGAGATGGATCAATAATATCGTTAGCAACGTACCATAAAACTTCATCACCAATAAAGTAGGGTTTATCTGTGCCGAAAGTATATTTCCCATCTTTATCGGTATCGATCCACGGTGCACCATCATCAACAGGCCATTCATAATAATCACGCTCAAAGGCTTCTTTTTCTTCACTTTCCGGTAGCTGTTCCCAATCCTTTCTTATTTTATAAACGCGGTATTTTGCTAATGATGAATCATCTCTTTCACCGTTTGATAATACTTTTCCCGCATTTAAAAACGAGTTATAATAATTTCCTCCAACAACCAGTTGACTATCTGCTATTCCTCCCCAAATCAGGCCATCCTGATATACCAGTGATTTGTTTGCCTGCTCACCTCCGGGCCACAAAAATCCTTCTCTTCCGGAAGGTTCATTTGAACCTTGTCCATTGTTTGATACCCACATTTTACAATTGTTAATTGCTATGTAGTTGTAACTGGAAAATGTATTTGCCTTAGGGATTTCCTTTTTCAGTTGCCCGTTAACCTGGACTGACAAAAAAAGAATAAGTAAAATGAATTTAAACCTTTGAGTGAAAAGTACAGTCATTAGAATTCAGTATAAAGTGTTCGAAAAAATTTATTATAATTCTTTTGGAATTCATATCGAAAAATATTAAAATTTGCATCGACTTATGAGTATTTTTTAAAATAATTTTCTACCGCAGTTTAATAAGGTTAATGAAGAATTTCTTTACATTCCTTTTGCTTGCCTGTTTAAGTATTAATATTAATGCCCAGGTAAAGAAACCGGCAATCTCAGGACTTGTCACCGATGCATTCAGCAGCGAAGTTTTGATTGGAGTTAACGTTGTTGTTTATAAAGACAGCCTTATCTCTACTTCCGTCCCGGTTAAAGGAACTGCAACAAACAAGTATGGATTTTATTCCTTGCCTGAAATGGATTACGGAATTTATTTTATTGCCTTCAGAAATATAGGCTACAAACTTGATGTTAAAAGAATTGAAGTAACAAGAGGAAGCAGCAGCATTAGGTTAAATGTTCAGATGATTGAGGAAAGTGTGACTCTTGATGAAGTGACCATAAAAGGAGAGCGCAATACCAAAACTGAAATAAGTAAAGTTGATGTTTCTCCCGATCTTATTAAACAGCTTCCGTCTTTAAGCGGTGAAGTGAATGTATTCAAATCCCTTGAATATATTCCCGGTGTAAAAGTAGCAAGCGAACTTTCAAATGGTATTTACGTACGCGGCGGCTCGCCGGATCAAACTCTTACTTTACTTGACGGAGTTGTTGTTTATAATCCTTCACATCTTGGTAATTTTGCAAGTACATTCAACTCAAATGCACTGCAGGATGTGCGGTTGTTGAAAGGAGCATTCCCTGCAGAATACGGTGGAAGATTATCAAGTGTGCTTGATATTAAACTGCGTTCAGGCACAAAACAAAAAAATAAAGGTGTTATTGGTCTTGGCGTAATTAATTCCGGAGTAAGCATTGAAGGTCCGCTCGGTGAAAATTCTACGATGATGCTCTCAGGCAGAAAAATGTATTATGACTTCGTGCAGGAAAAATTTATAAAGAAGAATACTTCTCCGCGTTATAACTTTTTTGATCTTAACGGTAAAATAAATTTTAACATAAATGATAATTCAAGATTCTTTATAAGCGGATTGTATGCACAGGATAATCTTTACAGTCCGTCAGCAAGCAAGGATATTGATTATGATATTCACTGGCGGAATGCTACTGCAAGCATTAACTGGCTTAACATTACAAGCGAATCACTTTTCTCCAATACCTGGCTAAGCTATATTGATTATGAATTTACTTCGATGCTTAATGATAAGAATAACGAATCCGGCTCAGGCGATTTTTATTCTTCATCAAGGCTGCAGGATTTTATGGTTAAAAGATCAATTGAATATATGCTTGAAGATAACCATACTATTAAAGCTGGCGCAGAAGTCAACCTTCATAAGTACCGTTTAATTTACAGCGATTATTATGATGAAGAGCTTGAAGATGATGACAGGATAGGTACAGATAATATGTCGCTTGAAACTGCATTTTACCTGCAGGATGAATGGGAAATTCTTCCTCTGTTAACAACAAACGCAGGAGTAAGATTATATTTTTTCAACAAGACAAAATATTTCCGTGCTGAACCGCGCTTTTCATTTACTTATGCTTTAAGTGAAAATTTATTTGTTAAAGCTGCCGCAGCAATTGCTCACCAGTTCCTTCATTTAATTGTAAGAAATGATATTTCACTTCCCACAGATCTCTGGTACCCTTCGACTTCAAAGATCAATCCAGGGAAGTCAATACAATATGTATTCGGTGTTGAATCGTACTTTGACAGGCAGGCCTATCTTTTATCAATTGAAGGTTACTACAAAGAGATGGAAGATTTGTATGAATACGGTAATGTTAAGAATATAGATTTAACAAAACCAATAGAAGATCAGTTTACTTCCGGTAAAGGCGAATCGTATGGTGTAGAATTTTTTCTTAACAAAAGAGCAGGTAACCTTCTTGGCTGGATCGGCTATTCGCTTTCTTGGACAAAGAGAAAATTTGATGAGCTAAATGCCGGGAAAATTTATTATCCGCGCTACGACAGGCGGCACGATGTGTCCGTTGTTCTTACTTATAATTTTACAGAAAACTTTTCCTGTGGTCTAACATGGACTTATGCCTCGGGACAGGGATATACAGTGCCATCCGGGCAATACCAGTTTATAGATATTGGTCCTGACGGCGGGGAACAGATTCAGTTTAATAATTCCGGATTGAACAAATACCGTCTTCCGGATTATCATAAACTTGATTTTAATTCTACCTATAAATTTAACCTGAACGGTTTGGCACTAGAAGCATATTTAAACCTGTTCAATCTTTACAACAGGAAAAATGCTTTTGCCCAGTATGTTACGTATGACGAGGAAAACAAAATTCCGAAACTTAAACAGCTAACTTTATTTCCGTTTATTCCAACTGTAGGTTTGAATATAAAATTCTGATGATGAAAAAGAGAATAATTAAATATTTTTTGCTGCTGCTGCCGTTTGCATTTTTTTCATGTGAAGAAGAAGCGGTTATTGAGAATACACTTCCTTATGAGGAATATGTTGTAGTACGCGCTAAACTTGAAGGTAATGAAATTTTTGAAGGAGTCTCATTTACAAAAACACTTCCGCACGATGAGCAATATGATATTTCCAAAGCTGAACTGAATGATGTATTTGCGTATATGATCATCGATGGGGTAAGGGTGATTCCATTGAAATACACGGCAAACGGAATTTACAAACCGGTTGAAAATCTTGTAATTGAAACAGGAAAAACCTATGAACTATATGCTAAGTGGAACGGGAAACAAATATATGCAAAGTCGTATGTACCACAGGAGCCTGACGTTCTGAATGCAAGAATAAACGGGTCATACCTTAACGGTGAAATAACAATTACAAATAAAGAAGTGGCCGGCGCTACATGGTTAATTGCTTATAGCGCCACTTCAGTAACTGATGAAGCAGAAGAATTTTATGAAGTTAAAACTTCTGCATCGGAAGATCAGCAGAATATTTCTGTAAGAACAACGGATCTGCCGGACAAATACCGAACCCTTCAGTACAGGAACCGGTACTATGTAAGATTCTATTGTTTTGATAAACAGTATGCGGATTATTTTAAAACCAAGGATGGAAATAAACCAATTGAAAATATTTTTGCGCAAGGAGCATCTACAATTGTGTGGAATGTTCAGGGTGAAAAAACTATTGGATTATTTATCGGGATGACTAAATCTAAATTGATTAAAGCCGAATGATGAAATACATAAGAATAAATATTGTAATTTCTATTTTCCTGGCGATGGTTTTAACCGGTTGTATGAAAGATTCGAATTCACCTGTAACACCAAACTTCACAAGTTCTGCTGAGTTGCTTACTTTTATCGAACTTAACAGGAATGTAATGAACCTTGAAGTTAATTATCCTGCAATGATAGTTGATGAACTTTTTGATAACCTGAACAATTACTTGGTTATCGATATAAGAGAAAAATCACTTTTTGTTCAGGGACATATTGAAGGAGCAAAAAACATTGATCAGAAAGAAATACCGGACTATTTGAAAAGTGCAGACCTTACCGGTAAAACAAAAATTGTTGTTGTTGGTTTGACCGGCCAGGATGCAGCGTATGTAACCTGTTTACTTAGATTAGCCGGTTATGAAAATTCGTTCTATCTTGATTATGGAATGGGATATTGGAATAAAGCCTTTTCTGAACCGTGGGTAAAAGGAAAAGGATTTTACTCAGCAAGAAATTACAACCG
This sequence comes from Ignavibacteriales bacterium, assembly GCA_003599415.1. Classification (GTDB taxonomy): domain Bacteria; phylum Bacteroidota; class Ignavibacteria; order Ignavibacteriales; family SURF-24; genus SURF-24. The sequence continues at coordinate 9,046 of QZKB01000026.1, forward strand.
TTTTAGTTATTCAAAGAAAGGTTATTCATCATTGCCTGAAGTTGTTTATTCAGATGCAAATTCGCTGAATGAAAAAATTAATTCAAGAATAAATTCCTGTCTTGAAAAAGGTTATGACGGAATTAAAACCAATATGAAGGATACCTACACAAACTATTTTGATTACGGTTCCAATAGTTTTTCCGGTTGTTTTGTAATTTGTTACGGTCCTCAGTTTATGTATGATGGCCCAACAGGTTATGGCGGACTTTTAGGTCATCCGGCAAGTTCTGTATTATATAATCCCGGCACAGATTTCAAATCAACTACTTATCTGCAGACACTTCCTGCCGGTGCACCAGTTATAATTTACAGTTTGAATGGGCAGCAGGGCGCTTACCTTTCAGCTTATCTACAGTTTCTTGGTTATGATGCAAGGAATATAGATTTTGGTGCCTGGAGCTTGTGGGGATTTACCGGTTTCATTAAAAGGAATATGCCGGGTGTAAAAAATCCAATAGATTATTTCTCTAATAATTATACTTCATATGGGTACTGGCTTTCTGATGCATCAAATTTGGGATTATCAATTGTAAGAGATTATCCGTTCGTTACCGGTGAATAAAAGTGACGGAGTTAAAGCAGGAGTTTTCCTTTATGAAAAATTACTTTACCCTTTTTTAAGATACTTTCAAGAAAACCGCTTCTGTCTTTATATGATGTAAATAGAATTGGTTCAATCCTTGAATCGATATTCCATACAAAACTAAACAAACCAGCACTAACTGAAAGATAATTTTCAGCCGGATCCTCGATAAAAATGGCTAAGTCAATATCGCTGTTCTTATCGGATTTTCCTTCAGCAAAAGATCCATAAAGAATTATTTTGCTGATTTTATATTGCTTAGTAATAGCATTAATATATTTCGTTAGATTTTCAATAACTTGTTTATCCATTTATATAAATCCGCTGTATTATCAAAAATTATTTTACATCTTTTCTTGTTTAAGGTTTTACTTAATTCAGTTTTATCTTTGGGATACCTGGCCTGAATATTTAATGGCAATAATAAATTTATGTGGTCAATTTGTTCCTGCTTAAGTTTTTCAGAAAGACCCGATTGAATTGCAAGGGTTATTAAATTATGTGTATAGGGTGGCTCTTTTTTTAACTTATACCAATAGTAGGCTTTCAACACTTTCTCAATCACCTGATGACACATAAAGCCAACATAGAGATACCTTTTTGTCTCCAACATAATCCTGGCAGTTTTTAGATCATAGTTTGCAAGATCTGACCAGTAATTTATTTTTTCATTTATGTCCATCAACGTAAATCTTTACATAACAAAAATATGCAATTTTAATTAAACAAGTCTTGTGATTCTAATTTATTATTTAAACACATCACTCAACTCTTGCGGTAACTGGTAATCCGGAAAATCTCTCCTGATTTTATTTATATATATTTTTGCCCTGTCTATCTTATCAAATTTTAATTCATACATTGCGCGGCGTACAAGCATACTGCAAACGGTATTTTCAATAAATTTGTAGTAATAAATATTCTTATCCGGAATTCTTATAGTGAAGTTCGGATCTGCAGCAGGAACATAATTATTTGTCCTGACAACTTTGAAAAGGAACAAATCCGGTACAAGATAGTAACCCTGAGGCAGCGCCCATTGTCCGTTTCTCATTTCGTTGTCGAAAAGTTCTGGACCAATATAATACGGATGCTTATCAAAATTTGTTGTAACAAGCCTGTTCATCAGATTCTGATAAAGTCTTTCAAGAAGATTGGAATCGAAATTTTCATCTCTCTCAAAAGGTTTTAATGCTGCAAGAAAAGGTTGAATATCACCTTCAACTTTGGAAATGATTTCGGGATAATTATTCCTTAATTGGTTGAAATACCAGGAGCGCCTTAACAATTCTTTGTCAACTATTACCGCATCTTTCCTGAAATGTTCAACGTGCTGGTAATAGTATGATTCGGAAATAAAGAAATCCCATTGATAGCTGAAGATGATGCTGTTCTTTTCTGTGCTGTTAATAAGAGCTTTTGTGTAATCCTCAAACACGTAAACAGAACTTTGATTTACTTTATCGAAGTTAATATAAAACTGCACCGCACAGAACAGGAAAATTATTCCGGCTGAACCGGCAAGTGTAATTTTATGATGCATGAACCATTCAAGCAATCTTAATATTCCGAAGACTGCAAAAAGTGACAGAGATATGTAAGCTAATAAGAAGTATGAATCGATGTCCACAATATCATAATTAATCGAGTAAAGCAGGCATGAGAGAAAAGTTATTATGTTAAAGAAGAAAAATTTCTTTGCTTTAAAGAAGGTAACAAAAAGACCAATAACAATGAATAACAGACTTACTGTTGCAAACTCTGCAGGTAGATTGCTGAAGAAATAAACAAATTGTTTTTTTGCCGCATCCATTGATGAGAATAACCACACCTGGTATTGCTTGCCGGAAATATGACGAAAGATTCTTTCAAGATCGACCGGGTTGCCCCAATTAATAATTGGATTTTGGCTTGCCCTTATTGGCAGGTAACTATAGACTAAAATAAGTACCGGGAAGAATACTGACAGCATTATTCCAATTTTTTTAAATGACTCTTTATTGAATTTATTCTTTGCAAAAAATAAATATGCCGTGGATGGAATTATTAACAATGTCGTCATGTGGTTTGTAAAACCAAGTCCGAGAAAGACAGAAAATAAAATCCAGTCTTTCAGATCATTGCCTTCTTTAAGGTATGCTTTGAGAAGGAAAAGGATTATCAGTAACATCAGAAAAACATGAAGCGAATAAACTTCAACCGAAGTGCTCTGAAACCAGAATGTTTTGCTTAAAGCAAGAACTAATCCACCAGCAATAATTGATATAAGTATTATCAAACCGGAAGATTTTGATTTTACCTCCTGCTGCTTTGCGATTTTATTCTCTTTGATCTTTTTGGTTTTTGATTTTACTTCAATTATTCTAAAACCATTCAGATTATTCATTACAAGCGTAGCCGTTTTATAAAATAAAAATATTGCCAGACTACACCAAATAGCCGCAAGCAGGTTTGCCATAAATATTTTGGCAAGGGAAAGAGGAATAAGCAGGAATAAATATCCTACTATTGTGAACAAAGGGTAACCTGTAGGATGTGCAATTCCAAGAGTTGACTGAACCGCCGCTAATTCACCGGCATCAATCTGAACTACAGTTGGGGCAAGTGTAATCAGGTAAATAATAAATACTGCTGTTGCCGAAATTTGAAAAGAATATTTTAATAATAAGTTCTTCAGCTTCATTTCTGTAATTCCAATTGTTTAAGGGAATCTTCGTAAAATTTTCTGTTTGATTTAAGAATGTTATTCAGCTCATTATCAAAAGTCTTTTCATCATTAAAGCCAAGTGTATTTATCAGGATTGTTCTTTTCGTGCCGTCAAGCGGAAGTATTGAATTTGATGATTCAAAAATTACCTGGTTCCATAATTCCAGCTTTTTCAAAAATAGAAATCCGTTTTTAATTGTCTTCACTAAATGGTGCGTCAAAAAACTGTCCGGTTGCTTATTAGCTAAAGAATTAATAATATCAATCGTACTTTTCCCAATTGATTCGGCAAATAGATTTGGATTGGAGAGCAGAAGTGTTTGAATTCCGAATTCGATATCTACCAATCCGCCGCGGCTTCTTTTTATATGCAGGAACTTTGGAAAGTTTGACTGCGGTATTGATGATATTTGTTTTTCTATCTTAGACCGCATCCCGGTTATTTCAGTGGCTAACCTGCTCTTACTGAACTTTGAAACTACATCAGAAATCTTCTTAATTAAAATATCGTAATACTTTTGTGAGCCATAAAGAATTTTATTTTTTATAAGCGCCTGGAATTCCCAAACCATTGCACGCTGTTCTAAGTATTCAAAGTAACTGTCAAGATCCCACACAAGAGGTGAGTTTTTACCTTCGGGTCTCAAACGGCAGTCAACATCAAACGGCTTAAGTTCTTCCTTTACGCGTAAAAAGAATTCCTGGTACCTCGATTGGGCATCTGAATACTTTGTTAAATTCCTTACGAGAAAAACAAGGTCAATATCAGAATTGAAACTCATATCCTGAGAGCCGAGGCTTCCCATTCCAATTACTAATCCGTCTTTAGGTAAATTTGATTCTGAGGCGATTTTGCTGATTCTTTTGCTTACATATTCTGAAAGTACTTCACTTGCTCTTTGCTGATCAATAATACCAAGACTAAACTGAGATGAAAGCATAACTAATAATTGTAAAACGGAAATATTTTCTAAGTTAGAAAAATCGAAAGAGAATACTTTCCTGCTGAGTATTAAATCTCCCAAAGGTCTGTAAGCAATCAGCAAATCGACTGCTTTTTTATTATTTCCACAGAGTGTAAGAAATAATTTCAGCAGTTGTTCGTCAGCAAATTCATTATACCATATTGAAGTGAGCTGACGTGTTTTGATTATCCTTGCAAAGTTTTCAAGCACAACATCAGGATTGGAAATCTTTGAGATAAAATCAAGTACCTGCTTCTCAATTCGTTTGAAAGAATTTATTGTCTGCTTATCAAATTGTTTTTGTTCAAGCAAACCTTGTCCTGTCTGCAGGTATTTAAAATTACTTAAAGATTTTTTCCTGTCGGAAAAGTTTATGGAATCAATAAGATTTTCATTCGCTTCTTCACCGATAATGTCAGTAAATATTTTTTTTACCTGCTGCCTTGTAATTTCTATTTTCTTCTTTAATGCATTCCTGTCCTTCAGTCCAAGCATCATTGCAAGATTATCCTGGGTTTGTTCATCATCAGGAATAACGTGCGTCTGCCTGTCGTTCATAAGCTGCAGGAAATGTTCTATCTTCCTGTATAAGTGATATGCCTGCTTAAATATAATCGCTTCATCGGATGAAAGAAGATTATGATTCTGTAATGCATCAATTGCAGTAAGAGAATTACCGGTTCTGAGTTCAGGAATTTTACCGGCATTTAAAAGTTGTAATGCCTGCACAGAAAATTCAATATCCCGTATTCCGCCTGAGAATAATTTCACATTATCAGTTTCGCCAATTCTATTTTCTATGTCTTTCTTTATTCTTGAGATTTCCGAAACAGGTGAAGATGAAAACGATGTCGGATAAACGAAATGTTGAATGTAGTTATTAAAACTGTTATAAAGCTTTTCACTTCCGCCAACAAAATTCATTTTAATTAACATCTGCCGTTCCCAATCCTCACCGCGCGTATCATAGTATTGAATGTAATCTTTTAATGTTCGGCACAGCGGAGAAGTTCTGCCGTCCGGGCGAAGTCTGAAATCAACACGGTACAGAAAGCCTCTGTCAGTTACCGCGGTTGACGTTTGAATAAACAGGTATGCTGCTTCGTTCAGAATTTCAAAATACTCTTTAGTTGGTTTGCTTTTAACATTTGTATTCTTGTCAAAGAAAAGAATAAAGTCCGTATCAGAACTGTAATTAAGCTCATCACCGCCAAGTTTGCCTAACGAAACCAAACAATATCTTGGTTCTTTAATTTTAATCTGATACTTGTTCTCAATTTCCTGGTGGCAAAGCTGGAATAATTTCCGGTTAATAATTTTTGCCAGGATTGACAGCTGGTAAGTTGTTTCAGGTAAATCTTTGTTGCCCAGAATATCATTTAACCCGATCCGCAGAATCTCTCTTCGTTTTATAGAACGGAGCATATTTACTTTGGATGCGAAAGATTTAAATTTATCAAAGGCAGATTGAATTTCATTTGCAAGATATTCTTCAGTGAGTGTTCCATTGAGAGTTTCTTCACTTAATACCCAGTAAAGAAATTCCGGGTTTCTGACTATTACATCAGTTAAGTAATTGCTGTAAGCCGAAATGGAAGATGCGATCTGAATATAATGCGGGTACTTCAGACAATCATTTAGAAAATAAATACGTTCATATAACGAGCGGATAATTCTTACCAGATTGGATTCGGCAGAAGGAGTGAAAAATCCTTTTGAAATTTCCTTCTCAAATGATTCAACAAGCAAATCAAACTGCTTTGCAGTAAAATATCCAAGTGTTATCTGTTTCAGTTCCAGAATAAATTTATCTGATATTATTTTCTCTTTTCTTTTCAATTCAATTTTAGATTTTCCTGGTCAAAAATAACTATTCGATGATGCAAATAAAAGGAATGCTTTAAACTCCCGGATTCTATTTGTAATTTTAATGCGACTTCACAAAATATTACAAGAAAAAGATCAGAACAACTAATTAAAAATTCTTTTACAGCAACTGTAACATTTGCATTTGGGATTGCATCTAATGATAAAAAAGATAGACAATGTGAAAGAAGATCATCAGTTAGTCCAACGCGTTAAAAACGGTGACCAGAAAGCCTTTAAGATTCTGTTCGAACAGAATATTGTTCCGCTTTACCGTTTTATGAAACAGTTCTCTCCTGATAAAGACCAGGTTGATGAATGGGTTCAGCGGGCATTTATTAAATCGTATGAGAATATAGAAAAGTTTGACGGAATCTCGCTTTACAGAACCTGGCTTTTTAAAATTGCTTTAAATGAAATGCGGACTGACTACAGAAAGATCGGCAGAATTATGCATGATCTTGAAGAGGCAGAAAATTACTACGCTGAAATTGATGATCCTGATTTTGAATGGCAGCTTGTTATGAAAAACTGGCTGTTTGAACTTGATGAAATAAAACGATCTGTTTTTATTCTGTTTGAAGTGGAAGGATATTCACATTCGGAAATAGCTTCAATTTTGAAAATAAGCGAAGTAAATTCAAGAGCAATACTTACACGAACAAAAAATTTTCTAAGAGAAAAATGGTTAATAAAGGAGAAAGCAAGATGATAGATAAAGATGATTTCTATAAAATTGATGAATCACCCGATTACATTACACGCAGAAAAATCTGGAAAAAGGTGGAAAGAAACATTAAACCGGCCGGCATTACTTTCATGAATATACATGATTCCCGGAGCTTTTATTTTGGGATGGCTGCATCATTTGTCCTGGTGTTCTTTCTGATTGGAGTTTATACTTCTGCAAGGGCATTGCTTTATGAAGTGAAGCCGGAAGAAATAAAATTAAATACAGCATACCAATCTGCTATAAATGAATTTGAACGGGTAGTTCCGTCTGTAATTTCAAATATTCCGCAGACAAGTATTAGACGGAGCGTTGTTGCAAGCAAAATGGAAGAGTTGAATTATATTAACCAGGCAATTGATGAACTTAAAAAGGAAAATCTGAATCACGATCTTTCGCCTCTTAAACAGGTTAGTCTGCGGCAACTGTACATTAACAAGCTTAAAACTTTACAGGATATATTAGAACAGGGAGAAGTAACAATATGAAAAAGATAATTTTCTTATTCGTAATTATTTGTGCTATAAGCGTTAATCTTTTTGGAAAGACCAAGACAATAGAAAAATCTTTTCCAACCTCATCAAACCAGTTGATTGAGCTTAACAATTTTTCAGGCTCAAACATGAAAATATATTCCTGGGATAAAAATGAAGTTTATATTAAAATAAAAGTCAACGTTTCTTCTTCGGATGATGAATGGGAAGATATTTACCTTAAGGAATTTAATATAGATGAAGACAGGTCTAATTCTACCTTAACTTTAAGATTAAAGGAAACAGATGAAGAAAGCGGCACTTCAATATTCGGAATAAAGATTAAAGCTTTTAATTACCAGAAGGTTGAAAAGTCCGGCGAGATTTACGTACCGCAAAACAATTCATTAAAATCTGATTTTAAGTACGGTACAATTTCACTAAAGGATATTAAAGGTAAAATTGAATTGAACGGCAGCAGCAACAGTCTTGAGCTTAATAACTGTAAGAATATAGAAGTGATTGAAAATAATTATGGAACGACAAAAATGTACAAATGCGGAGGTAACCTTAATCTTAAAGGCTCAAGTTCAACAGTAACTATAAAAGAATTTGCCGGTTCTGCTTTTGTTGATGCAAATTACTCTACTATCATTCTTGGTGAAATAAAGAAAAGCGTTGAGGTCAAATCTACAAGCGCAAATATAAAGGCGAGTAATATTGAAGGTGACTTTAAAACTAAAGCAAATTATTCAACAATAGATGTTAACGACATAACCGGTTATGTTGATATAGGTTCAACGAGCGCATCCATTTATGTAAAATCTGCTGATGGTGTTTCTGTTAACTCCAACTATTCAACTATAAGTGTTTCTGATATAAAAGGGAAGAATCATAAATCAATCACACTGAACGGAAAATCGGGCACAATTACTCTTGAAGATGCCGTTGGCAATGTAAAAATTGATAACGATTACGGCAGTGTTCAGATGAACAATGTGAAAGGCGATGTTGAGATAAGTAACAGCTCCGGTTCTATAAACGCTAAAAAAATTACAGGTGATTGGATTTCCAATACAAGATATTCCGAGGTAAGTGTAAGTGAACTCTCTGCAAAAAGTATCCGCATGCAGAACAGGAGCAACGGAGTGTATCTCGATCTTAAAACTACTCCTTCTAATGTTGATATTAAAAACGAATACGGCGGTATTCATATTGATATGCCTTCTGGTTTCTCAGGCGACATAAATGCTGAGGTAGCTTACGGAGATATTGATACTAATTTCCCTGTTAAGGTAAAGAAACTCGGTAGCTCTGCTTATGCGGTTTCTAAAGTTGGTAATGGTTCCGGCAGAATAAATCTTGAAACAAAATCTGCTAACATTGAATTGTATGAGAAGTGAGAAGGCGGAGGCTAAGGCTAAGCGAAAAATTGGAAATTGGTTATTGGAAGTCAAGTGGTGTTGTAACTCGGTGGTAATTCGATTGTCATTTGTCGTCATTAAGATGTCATTCAATGGTAATTCAATTGTCATTAAGTAGTTAAGAATGAATGGGTTTATTGACGCGGGATACTGGATACTGTCCGCCTATCTTTGATAGTCGGGTAAACTCGCCTCGCTTCGCTCGTCGAAGCGGGGATTCTGGATGCTGGATAAAATTGGAAATTGGTTATTGGACATTTAATGGATTGTAATTCTGTGGTAATTCAATGGTAATTAAGTTGAAAGACTAAGGCAGAGGCTAAGGCTAAGAAGACAGAAATTCAATTGGAAATTGGGAAATGTCAATTGTCCCGCAAATTTATGAGACGAAGACTTACGGGATCAGCCTCTGGCTGAGAAATTACAAGTTGTTAATTCATCAAAATGAGACGACTTGCAATCTTGCATACTTACACCCTTGCACCAACCCA
>QZKB01000037.1 GCA_003599415.1 Ignavibacteriales bacterium
ACAATCCTGGCAAGTAACAGGAAACTGAGCCGCAGTATGATTCGGATTTGTTGTTGCAGTATATTCCTTGTTGTGGCAGGAATTGCAATCGCTTTTAGTGTTTGTATAACCGGCAGAATGACAATCTGAACAAGCAACAGCTGTATGACTTCCGGTTAAAGTAAAACCGGTTGAAGAATGATTAAAAGTAGATGGTCTCCAGCCATTTGTTGTGTGGCATTCCAAACAATTAGTAGAAAACTTTGCCTGAATATGATTAATTCCAACACTTGATTCGTAATCAGTTTTATGACAGGTATAACATTCTTTTGATAGCCCGGTAAAGCTGCCCTGCCTGTGGCAGGAAAAACAATTTGAAATTTTATGTCCGCCGGATAATGGGAAAAAATTATGCGAGAATTCAGCTGAACTCCATTCATTGGAATTTATGGAATGACACTCCTGGCAATCCATTGAAAAACCGGATTGAATATGATTTGGATTTTGAGTTGAAAGATATTCCTTCGCGTGACAATCATAGCAATTAATTCCAGGCACTTCAAAGCTTAATTCTGAAAAGCTATTGTGACATTGCTGGCAATCTTTTACCTGGTGAACACCAATCAAAGGGAAACGGCTTAACTGATGTAATAAAGTTATGTCTTTAACTAACCAATTCTCCGGCGTATGGCATTTACCGCAATCCAATGAAACTGTGTTTTTGTGAATGTCCTTATGACAAGTAAAGCATTCCTGCTGTGCTTTTTCGAAAACGAGAGTAGTATGACATTGCCCGCATTCCAACATAGTATGCTGACCAATAAGAGCAAAGCCGGTTTCATTATGATTAAAGGTCATATCTTCCTTCAGTAATTTCCAGCTTACTGCGTCATGGCAGTCTGCGCAATCACGGTCGAAATTTTCTCCGTGAGGAGACTGAGCGGATGCGGCTAAACTAAGCAGCAAAAAAAATATTATGAATGACAAACGATGCATCTGAAGTCTTCTATTTTATAATTGGTAAATACCTTTCCATCTTTCTCTGTTTTTTTATGACACCTGCTACATTCAATTATTGAATGCTTTCCTGTTAACGGAAACCTTGTTTTTGAGTGATCAAAATTATTTAAGCTCCAGTTGTCGAAAGAATGACATCTGCCGCAATCTGTAATTCCATTTTGTAAAAATTGTTTGTTGTGAACATCCTTGTGGCAATTTTCGCAGTCAGCTTTAAGCGAAGCAAAAATATATGCAGGTCTGCCTGCATCCGTTTTATCAGAATGACAATCCCTGCAATCAGCCAGCAAATGCTTTCCCACAAGAGCAAACTTTGTAATGTTATGATTAAAATCTATTCTGCTCCAGCCGGTTTGATTGTGGCAAATTGTACAATCTGAATTGCTCATTATATTTGTGGTAATCTCGGCTCCATGAATATTGTTGTGGCAGTCTGTACAAACTGATCCAATCTTTCTGAAGCGCCATTCGTTATTTTTTATATGACAGCTTTTGCACGGAATAGCCTGGTGTGCGCCGACTAATCTGAAACCTGTGTTATTATGTTTTTCTTCTGTAAAAGAGGAAGGACTAAATCCCGTTTCTGAATGACAATCTTTACAATCCGGATTTCTATTGCCTGTTTTAAATTCACCGTTATGATAATCTTTGTGGCAATCATTACAATTTTCATGTTTCGGTTTTGAATTAAGATCTTTACCATGACATTTTGAACACTCAACCTGAATATGTTTTCCGATCAACCTGAAGTTTGTTTTGTTATGATCAAAAGAGTTTTTATTAATTAGATTAAAACCAGAAGTATTGTGGCAGGTTTTGCAATCGCTGCCGAATTTGCCCGCATGAATATCTTTATGGCAATCCACGCAGTTGTTAAACCTGTTACCTTTGAATTTCTGAAAGGACTGGCCCGACACTCTAACTTTAGGATGGCATTCTTCACATTTTACTTTTGAATGCATACCGGTTAATCTGAATCCGGATTTATCATGGTTAAACAAAACTGCCGGTCTGAATTTGTTTGTATTATGACAAGATGAACAGTCATTTCCAAGAGTACTCTGATGATAATCCTCATGGCAGCCGGAACAACTTGGTGACAATCCCAAATATGTATCTTTTCTTTTTTTCAATTTTGAATCATTGATAAATGTTTTATTATGACATTTGCTGCATGCTAAATCTGCATGCGAACCAGTAAGTTCAAAGTTTACTTTAGAATGATTGAACTTGTTCTTATTGAAATTAATTATCCTGAAATTTCTGCCGTTGTGTTCACTGTGGCATTTCCAGCAATGTTTGCCTTTTACATCAGCATCTGAATGATAACCAAGATTATTTTTTATCCTGCTGTTAATTTCATTATGACAGGAGAGGCATTTATTAATAGTTAATTGTTTCCCGATTTCGTGACACTTTGTACAATTGGATAAACCCTCAAGATGAGAATGAGGTAATGATAAATCACCCGGAGAAATCTGCGGGATGACGGTTGAAGAGAATACCAGTAACAGGAAGAAAAGATTTTTCATTCTTCTTAATGCTTTTACTGTTTATAATTTATTTTTTATGGAATAGCACTGCATCACCGAATTTTTTTGTTATTCTTACGCCAATCTTTTCAAGCAGATGATTGGGAAGTTCTCCGCCCGCAAAAATGTAAACTATGTTATTGGGAATTATTAATTCTTCATTGTTAACAAGAAGTATAACCTCGTTGTCAAGAATTTCTTTTACAGACGAATTGAATAAAACACTAATTTTATTATCAATGCTGTATTTCTGAATCCGTTCAAGGTTTTTAGGTTTTAAACGTACAAATTTATCTGAGCGGTATGATATAGTTACATTGTTGTTTTCATCTGCAAGAAGTAATGCTGATTCAATGGCAGAATCTCCGCCTCCAACAACCAGGATGTTTTCATTTTTATAAAGTTCGGGATCGAGCAGCCTGTAAAAAACTTTTTCTTTTTCTTCTCCCGGCACACCAAGCTTTCTTGGTGAACCTCTTCGTCCAATTGCTAATATTACAGAGTATGAAGAGTAAACCTGTTTGTCTGATTCCACTTCAAAAATATCATTACTCTTTGATATGTTAAGAACTTTTTCCTGCTGGTTTATAACAATTTCATTTTTAGATATTATTTCGCTCCATAAGTTTATTAATTCCGGTTTGGTAGTTTCTTTCAGCTTCAGTTTGCCATATAAAGGTAAATCCATTGCTGAAGTCATTATAATTTTTCTGCGGGGAAAGTTAAAAACTGTGCCGCCAATTGTATCCTGCTCAAGTGTAAGATATTTCAAATTGTTCTTTGCAGCCGTTAATGTGGCAGAAATACCTGCCGGGCCAGCTCCGATAATTATTACATCGTAATGCTTATCAGAATTTTTCTGTAGTCGGCGCGCAATAAATTCAACAGCCTGCTTTCCTTGTACAACTGCATTTTTAATTAATCCCATACCGCCAAGCTCGCCGGCTATATAAAGCATAGGTATGTTTGTTTCAAATTCCTGACTGATATGCGGAAGTTCAACACCTCGCTTTTCTGTACCGATACACAAAGTTATAGCCTGCACAGGACAGGCATGGAAACAAGCGCCATGCCCAACACAGCGTGAAGCATTTATTACTTTTGCTCTTCCGTTTGCCCATCCAAGAATATCTTTTTCGGGGCAGGCTTCTATGCATGCACCGCTTCCGATGCAGGTTTCCGCATTGATTACCGGATGCAGAGAAACAGGTTCATGAAAACCACTCTCTTTTGCTTTCTCAATTTTTGATTGTGTTATTCTGCTCCTTCTTGAAACTACAAGCAGGTATATGAGGAAAATTGACAGTACAAGACCGACAATAAAAAGAATACTAAATAAGTTTTCGTAAAACGGATTCATTTATGTTCAATTGTTTTGAAATCTTTTAAGCTGAAGTTTCAGAATATCCATCTGTAACCGAATGCAACGGTAACAGCTATATGAATAATCATAATTATAAACATTGATAATGCAAACGGCAGATGAAAAATATGCCAGTACCTGAACATCTTCTGCATGGTTCTAAGCATGCCTATTCTTCTTGTAAGAATAAATTTGTTTTTTAATACTCCGGTAATTTCTTTAATTCTTTTCCTGTCGGAAAGTCCTTCCGTCAATAAATTCTTTTTTATTTCAGAAAGGATTTTCCGGAAGGTAAAGTAATCTGTAATGATTGTAATAAAACTCCGGAACAATGAAAGCCTTAAATATTTTCCCGTGTTTGATACTTCCCTGATGTAAAGAAGAAATGATTCATCAATATTATATTCGTTAAGCAGGCGGGCAGTTATCTCTTCTTCGGATTCGGTCAGCTCTTTAATATCAATTTCTTTACCCTGAATGGTGTGAGGAATTTGGACATAGATAAATCTTCCTACAAAGCCGCTTAGAACAACAACTACCATGCTCCAGAAACTTACGGCAACTATACCGCCAAACTTAAATGCAGTATGAAATAAAACAAGAACAGGACCAACAGTGCACAGGAAAATATGAAACTCGAGCCAGTGTTTAAGATAGCCGATATTGAAGAATATTTTTACTCGTTTACGTAACATATAAACTGAAACGCCAACGATCATCATTAATGAGCCGACGATACCAAGCCCATGACCTACATTGCCGCTTGGTTTTAAGCTTACATGCTGCAATGAAAAGAATCTTTCTTCTACAGGAAGTGAATAATAACCGAGTCCGTTTATTATCAAAATTAAAGTGGAAAAAATTCCCACGAGGAAATAAGTTGTAATAAGCAACTTATGGAAACTGAACTTCATAATCTGGCTTGCCCTCTTACCAAATCAAAAAAATATAATGCCGGAAATAGGTTAATTTATTCGGAAACCTAAATCAGTTTACTTATCATTCCGGCAAAAATCAAATAATAATTATTAATTTTTCGGTAGAATTTTTATAGCGGCTGGCAATATCACTTGCCGTACCACGTAACAACTATCTCTCGTGCTCCTAAAGAATATAGCATTCACCAAATACCCTGAATATAAAAATAACTTCATTATTCTACTTTTGAATAATGAGGATTCTATTTAAAATGATCGGGCTTAATTTTTTGATTCATTTTAAGAAGGTCAATGATTGCAGTAAGAATGTTTCCGCAAACTTGGATAAATGAAATCAGAGAGTTTGGTGGCTTTTCATTAATTATGAAGTATCAGTTCTACCCTATATCATTTAAAGAACTTGCTAAAAAAGTAAATGAAGTATTGGGTTTTCCTATTGGAACACCCAAAAGATTAGAGCAGGGTACAATGGATCGTGTTTTAAAGTGGCACATAAATAATGTGAATTCGATTTCGAAATCACATTAAGGAAAAGTTAATCGGTTAAAATATAATGACTTATTCCCACCACCATTAATACGTAGTGGCTATAAACTGAATCTGCTATTCTCCGTACAATGTAACAACTATCTCTCTTGCCCCGCCGTAATTGCGGTGTTCACAGAGATAAATGCCCTGCCACGTTCCAAGGTTTAATCTTCCGTTAGTAACAGGAATTGTAACCGAACTTCCGATAATTGTAACTTTGATATGTGAAGTCATATCATCGGTGCCTTCCAGTGTGTGTTCGTAATAATGAGCGTCCTTTTCCGGTACTGCCCTGTTAAAATATGTTTCCATATCCCTGCGTACGGATGGATCTGCATTTTCATTTATAGATAAAGAAGTGGAAGTATGTTTAATGAATACATGAAGTATTCCTTTGGATACTTCTTTTATCTCCGGAAGTTTGTTAAGAACTTCATCCGTAATCAGATGAAAGCCTCTTGAGCGTGCGCGTAATGTTATTTCTTTCTGAATTATCATACAGCTATTTCCGAATTAAAATTTAATCCTTTGCCGGTACTTTCATAAAAAATAAAAGAACAACACCGGCAACTGCAAATACCGCTCCTGCAATAAATACAGAAGTTATACTGCTAATCGAAAAAACTAATCCCATAATTACGGGTCCAAGTGTCTGACCGACTCTTAAAACCATGCCGTTCATTGACATAAATGCTGCGCGGTATTCAAGCGGGGCAATATTACTTAGCATTGTTTGAATTGACGGAATGTTGATGCCATGACCAAATCCGTATATTAACACCGGAATAAGCAAAACATAAATTGAACCAGCGGTAGGAATTAAAGACAAAGCTAATGCATACATTACAAATGATAATATAAGCGCCGTCTTCTCTCCGAACTTTTCTGTTATTTTCCCAAGCTGTGAAGAAACAATTGCTGTTACCAGAGACATTGCAGACATTATAAGACCGATTATAAAAGGTTTAGCTGCAAACATCTCATCAAGAAAAACAGGGAAGTAAGTTACGTATGTACCATATAATATTATAAACGTAATTACACTTAAGCTGAAAAGAATAAGAGCATTTCTGTTTTTTATACTTGAAAATGCGCTTGATAAATATTCTTTCAGTGTCTGGACTTTCTGCGGCTCGGGATTATCGAGTTTATAAATAACAGCCAGCGCAATCGGTACAGCAAGCAAAGGAAGAAGAAAAACAAAACGCCAGTCTATACTTGCAAGCAAACCCCCGATAAAAGGATAACTTGCTGTTGCAATGCTTAAAACGCTTGCATTATAGCCCATCGCTCTCATTCTTTCTTTTCCTTTAAATAAATCTCCGATAAGAGTAACATTTAATGAACCAAGACAAGCAGAGCCTACTCCCTGTAAAAATCTTAGTAATACCAACAGCTCAAAACTGTTTGCAAAGAAGCAGGCAAATCCGGATATAGCAAACAAGAGTAAAGAGGGCGCTAAAACTTTTTTCCTGCCGTACCTGTCTGCAAGAACACCAAGCAGAGGAGTTAAAAATACACCGGGTAATGTGGTTGCAATTATAAGTAAGCCTACATGATTGCTGCTTATTTTAAATTCACGGGCAATCATTGGTAAAGCGGGAGTTATGCTTATTACACTTAAAACCGCCATTAAAGTGATAAGGTAAATTATCTGCAGGTTTTTATTAAAGAATAAATTGGTTTCTTTCTTTACAGTTTCCATAAGCCTGTTTTTTATGCGAGCAAAATATATGTAAATGAAAGAAGAAATTTATACCTAATAAAGTGGGGCTGTCTAAAAAGTAGTGTGGCTATCATTGCGAGGTGTACAACGACGAAACAATCTATTCAAGTAAAATGAGATCACTTCGCTTTGCTCTTGATGACTATCTTCTTTTTTAGTCAGCCCCTTTAAGTTGTTAAACTTATTTATCCTTGTCTTTGAAGTAGCGTTTTATTTCTTTGTGAATGTTCTTCCACTTTCGCTTCTCTTCAAGCTCTGCGAATTTATCTGTTTTTGTTTCAAGATATTTAACTTCTTTATGAAGCTTCAGGTAATTCCTGTAACGTTCTTCTTCAATTAGTCCGTCATTTAAAGCCTGAAGAACAGCGCAGCCCGTTTCATGAATATGTGTGCAATCTTTAAAGTGACACTCAACCGCAAACTCTCCGAATTCATCAAAAGTTTTATTTAGCGACGACTGAGAACTCCACATTAAAAAGCCACGCATACCAGGCGTATCGATAAGCATTCCGCCGTCGGGAAGTAAAACCAATTCCCTGTGAGTTGTGGTATGTTTGCCGCGGGAATCAGATTCCCGTATAGCATTTGTTTTAAAATGCTCTTCTCCGAGTAAGAGATTTATAAGAGTAGATTTACCAACACCGGATGAACCGATAAAAGCAATGGTTACTCCTTCACTAATGTATTGATAAAGATTGCTGATGCCGGTTTTATCCACTGCGCTTACTGCAACAACATCAAGTTCATCTTTAATCTTTTTTACTTTGCTAATCTTTGTTTCAACATCAGGACACAAATCGGATTTATTCAAAACAACAACAGGTTTTGCGCCCGACTGGTAAACTGCGGTAAGATATCTTTCCAGCCGGTTGATATTAAAATTATCATCCAGTGCCTGAACAATAAAAACTATATCGATGTTTGCAGCAATTACCTGTTCACTAACTTTCTTATCGGGTGATTTACGTGAAAGCTTTGTGTGCCGGTTTACAACTTCGTGAATAACAGCTTTCTCATTATTATCATAAAGTGATACAGCAACCCAATCTCCAGCTTTAGGCAGATCAGAATTGTCTTCAGTCGCAAACATTAATTTGCCTGAACACTCACCTGTTGCTTCGCCGGCTTCAGTGTAAACCAAATAATTTGTTTTATTCTCAATTGCAATTCTTCCGGCAGAAAAGCCCTGCCGCTTATAACTTTCAAATTCGTTCTCAAAAAAATTATTCCAACCTAATTGCTTAAGGTTAAACATTGTTTGTCTCCTTGTAAATTTTAAAATAGAAAAATGATCTGGAATTAATCCAAAGGATTATTAAAGAGCGTGTTTATCCCTTAAGGAATTTACCTTTGGGATAAACCGCTATACAAGGATAGCAATCTTCGATTTTGAGAGAGAAAAGTTTATAAGTCAACCTAAATTGTTGAACAAAAAATAAAGACAAAAATTGTTTGTAGCAATAGCACGTAGAATTTACTAATAGATTAATTAAACTCACCCTAAATCCCTCTCTTGTAAAGAGAGGGACTTAAAGAAGTGAAAACAAGCAGCCCCCTCTCTTTTTAAGAGAAGGGGACAGGGCTTGCCTGCTGCAAGCAGGGATGAGTTAAAACAGATTGTAAAATTATAATGTTAATCGGACTTACATTGTTGCAATAAATATCAGAAAAATTTCTTGCGTACTTCAGAGAATTGAAGTAGTTTTCGAAAAAGGTTGTCAATTTTGGTAATGCTGAAATTGATTATTAAGGCAGTAAATTTACAATATGAAAAACGAAGTAATTATAAATACGGATATACTTGCTTGGGCTATTGATAGAGCAGGCTTTGAATTACCAGCATTTGTTGAAAAGTTTCCTAATGTTTTAAAATGGTTAGCAGGCGAAAAAAAACCCACGGTTAAACAATTAGAACAATTTTCTAAAAAGGTTTATTTACCATTTGGTTATCTTTTTTTACATGAACCTCCACAAGAAAAACTTCCCATTCCATTTTTTAGAAGTAGTGGTAATCATACGAAGAAGGTAAATATTAATGTTTATGATACCATCCTCTTAATACAGCAACGACAAAACTGGCTCAGAGATTACTTAAAAGAAAATAGCTTTCATGCATTACCATTTGTGGGAAAGTTTCAAAATACCACTAATGTAAAGGATATTGTTACAGATATTAGAAGGACTCTAAATATTTCTGAGAACTGGGCAAGCAATTTCACAACGAAAGAAGAAACCATAAATTTTTTAGTGGAGCATATAGAAGATAGCGGTATTATAACTGTATTTAATGGGGTAGTTGAAAATAACGGACATCGAAAAATAGCAATAGAAGATTGTAGAGGTTTTGTAATCGTCGATGAGATTGCTCCATTTATGTTTATTAATAATTCCGATTGGAAATCCGCACAAATGTTTACCATGGTGCATGAACTTTCTCATATTTGGATAGGACATAGTGCTGCATTTGATTATAGAAATCTTTTACCTGCGAACGACCCGACGGAAATTTTATGTGATAAAGTTGCTGCTGAATTTCTGGTACCAGAAAGCGAATTCAACAAAGTCTGGAAGTCTCATCCTGAAATATCCTTTGTCTCCCGTTATTTTAAAGTAAGTGAGATAGTTATAGCTAGAAGAGCTTTGGATACAGGGAAAATAAGTAAAACACAATTCTTTGATTTTTATAATGATTACTCTCGTAAAAAATACTCCCAAAATTTAATTCGTAGTACGGGAGGCGACTTTTTTGCTTTAACAAAAAAGAGATTAAGCATAACATTTGCTTCTCATATAAATAATGCTGTTAAATCCGGCAAACTTCTTTATCGGGATGCATATAAACTTACAAGTTTAAAAGGTGATACTTTTCAAAACTTTTTCACTAAATATTTTTAAAGTCAATGAAAATTTATGTGTTAGATAGCAGTATGTTAATTCAAGCTCATAGATTTTATTATCCATTAGATATTGCAAAGAGTTTTTGGAATAAATTAAAACAATTTGCTAACGATGGAAAAATAGTTAGTATAGATAAAGTTAAAAATGAAATTTATAATGGTAATGATTCTTTAAAAGATTGGTGTGTAACTAACTTGTCTGCTGATTTTTTCAAAGATACGACTACAGTGATGGCAACATATAGTCAAATATCAACATGGGCAATTTCGCAAAGCCAACACTATTTGCCAAATGCATTAAATGAATTTTTAAATGCCGATGAAGCTGATGCTTTTATAATCGCTTATGCATTAGCTGATGCTGATAATAGAATTGTGGTTACACAAGAAATAAGTCAACCCGCAAGAAAAAATAAGATCAAAATACCAGAAGTTTGTGAAGCTTTTAATCTTAATTGTGTAAATACGATAAGCTTATTCAGACAGTTGGGTGAGACCTTTTAAATCTGAGGTAAAGAGTTTAATCCTTCTTTAATTATTATCTTCAAAAGAAAAATCATAAAGTATTTAATTCTTTAATTCGCTTTCTTTTACCCTCTTCCAGTGTTCCAGGAAATGCTCGGTCTCATCTTTTATTTTTGCAAACCTCGGACTGCTTTTATACAGAGGATAATCTTCATCGCTTAACATTTTAATACAGTTCATAATGGAGCGGCCTTCGTGGTAACAAGCCTTCCAGATGTTTCCTTTTAAACTATCAACGCTTTCGGGATTTTTATCCAAACCATACTCATACCATCCGCCTCTTGCATGGTCAATAAAATACTTATCAACATAATCTAACTGCTTCAGGAAATGTTCATAATATTTTGGCTCTTCAGGAAAGATTCTTGCCATTAACAAAAGAGAATTTAATCCTTCTGCCTGGCTCCACCAGTTTTTAGATGAATTAATTATTGTGCACTTGTCTTCGCCTGCAAAATAATAGCCGGCTTCGTAAAAGCCGCCAACCTCTTCATCAAAACCGTTTGCAATTGCATGGTCAACCATCTTCTTTGCAATTTGCAATGTACGTACATCATCTTTCAATCCTAATGTGTATGAAGCTTCCAGCATTAAAAAAGCTGTTTCGTAATCGTGTCCAAATGAAACATGGTCTAATCCGTAATTCTTCTCTCTTTCTTCTTTTGATGAGTTGCGGAATGAAACCGGTTTCCAGTCGTGAGTAAAGAATAAATTCATGTAACCTTTTTCTGTGGTGATGGTATCTCTTATGAGTAAGAGTAATTCGTTCAATCTTGATTTTAATCTTTCATCTTTCCAAACGTTATACAATTCTGTGTAGGCTTCAATAAGGTGAATGGAGCTGTTCTGATCTTTATAATAGGCTTCGTTTGCATCGGAAGCTTTTGTGTTTTTTATATCTTCAGCAGAAAATGGTTTTCCTTCTCTTGTTAGAAATTGAAAATATCCGCCGAGTACATGATCATATGCGTGTTCTTCAATCCAGTTATGGGCTGCAATTGCAAAGTCAAGTACTTCAGGATTTTTAGTCAATTCATAAACGGCGGCAAGAGCATAAACCGCAAATGCATTTCCGTATGTACGTTTCTCTTCAAAGTAACCGCGGTAATCAGATAATCCACCCTCAGCATTTCGCATTGTATAAAAGCCGCCAAACTTATCATCCCACATTACATCTTTAAGAAATTTAACTCCATGCCACATTGCATTTTCATATTTGGAATTACCGGGGAAGAACGGAACGGCTTTGGCGGGTGTCCATGTATGGCGCGCCTGTGTTACAATCATTTTATCCTGTGGATCAACGAATTGCCAATCGCTTGAAAGGTTACAAAGAAATCCACCGTTCTGCTTATCTATAATAAGCGGATAGAATTTATCGAATAATTTATTGGAGAGATATTCTTCTAAAGTATTAAGGATTTCAGATTTTGTTTTCATAAGAAAAATTTTTCCGTATTAATCTTATCTGGTTTAACAAAAATCATGCACAGAGAAAGAATTTCATTTTAAAAGGAAATAGTCACTTTAATCTTTGTATGTCTTTACATATTGATAAAAGGTTATCGAATTGATAATCGGTTTTAATTTGGATTTAGCTAATCAACATAAATAATTGTAAATTTCTCCACCTTAGAAAGGCACTATTTTTGAAAATTTTGTCAGTTTAAGATATTAACATTTCAAGAGTGGTTTTAAATGAAATCAAATCCAAAAATATTTTCTGAGCTGGTCCTGCTTTTATCGTTTACACTTTTTTCTGTGGGATGTGCAGCTTCGTCATTCCAGAATTTTGTTACGCGGGAAAAAGATAAACTAATGGACGGAGATAAGCAGCTTCGTTTCATCTCATTTAATATTCCTAATCTTCATTATGTGGAGGATTATCTGCCGTTCAATGTTTCAAATCCCTGGGGCTTGCCGGATGAATTTGAAATTCGCGATGCACTTACAACAATAAAACATCTGGGCGGTAAAGTTACAAGAATGTATGTTATCTCTGTTAGAAAACCGGAAGACACACCTGATATAATCCGTCATGTTGAGGGACCTGGAAAATTTAATGAAGAAGCATTTAAAGCTTTGGATAAAGTACTTCAGGTTGCCAATGAAGTTGGAATCCGTGTAATCATTCCTTTTGTAGATAACTGGAGATGGTGGGGCGGACCTTATGAATATGCACTGTTCAGAGGTAAGGAAAAAGATTTGTTCTGGAGTGATTCATTATTGATTTCGGATTTCAAGCAGACTATCAATTTTGTTATTAACAGAAAAAATACTTTTACCGGAGTCCAGTATAAAGATGATAAGGCAATCTTTGCATGGGAAACCGGAAACGAACTTGAAGCACCTTATTCCTGGACAAAAGAAATTGCCGCCTATGTAAAAAGCTTAGATCAGAATCATCTACTAATTGAAGGCAGACGCTCCAACTCACTTGTGCAGGATGTTGTTGATGATTTGAATATTGATATCCTCTCTACTCATCATTACGGTGATCCGAAATATTCTCTTGGAAAAATTGTTGAGAACCAGAAACTGGCCAAAGGAAATAAACCGTACTTTATTGGTGAATATGGAATTATTCCAACGCAGGACATCCGCGCGATTACGGATACAATTATAAACCAGGATATTGCCGGAGGTATGTTGTGGAGTATCCGCTACAGAAATAAAAACGGCGGCTTCTTTCACCATTATGAGTATAACAACTTTGCTTCATATCGCTGGCCGGGTTTTTCCTCCGGTGATTGGTATGATGAAAAAACAGTTTTGAATATGATAAGAGAAAAAGCATACCAGATTGACGGCTTACCGGTTCCGTCCGTTCCTGTTCCCGAAACTCCAAACTTGTTTGATATTAATGATGTTTCAGAAATTTCATGGCAAGGCTCAACAGGGGCACAGAATTATACATTGGAAAGAAAAGAAGAATATGCGGGCGACTGGGAAGTAATTGCTAAAGATTATGATGATGCTAAATATTCTTACCGCCCGTTATTTAGTGATGAAACCGCACAGGTTGGTAAAAGATATTTTTACAGAATTAAAGCAAGGAATGAATCGGGCGAATCCGGCTACTCGAAAATAATAGGTCCCGTTCAGGTTACATTTAATAAGCTTGTTGATGAGATGGCTGATTTTAATAAAGTATTCCAGAAAGACGGTGATCTGCAATTATTAACTTACCAGGATATACGTCAGGCAAAAGAGGATAGAACGCGTCTTGCAGGAAAGAAGAACAGTTACATCATTTATAAAACTCCCTCTCAGATAGATGAAATTAAGATTGATGTTTTCTTTAGTAAGGATACATCTAAGATTGAAATACTTTCTTCAACAGATCTTAACAGTTTCCAGATAGTTGAAGCAAATAAAACTTCTTATACTTCCGGAAAGAATGATTACGGATTTTTTAATCCCGTTTCATTTACAAGTAACAGCCTTCCTGCAGGAAGCAAATACTTAAAAGTAGTTCTGTCTGAAGGAGCACAGATAAGCCGAATAGAAATTAAATACAACTCAAATAAAGATTCTATCTAAGGTGCAGTTATGAAAAAACTCTTGTTGTTTCTCGTTTCACTTTCTATAATTTCTTTTGCAAAACAAGGCGATAAAAAAATTGAAATGCCTTCAATCTTTTCCGATAACATGGTGCTTCAGCAAAAAACAAATGCTCCGTTCTGGGGAATTGCAATTCCGGGAACGGATATAAAAATAAAAGCAGGCTGGGGTGCATCTGTAAAAACAAAAGTTAAGGAAGACGGAAACTGGATTATAGAAATTAAAACTCCCAAAGCCGGCGGTCCTTACAACATTGAATTAACAGTAGGCGATTCTATTATTAATTATAAGAACATTCTTATCGGTGAAGTATGGTTATGTTCAGGTCAGTCAAATATGGAAATGCCTTTGCAGGGATGGCCTCCAAACGATACAATCGCTACATCGAAACAGGAAATACCAAATGCTGCAAACAATAAAATGAGATTCTTTACGGTAACAAGAGCATTTGCAACAGAACCAGAATTTAATTGTACGGGTACGTGGTCCGAATGTAATTCGGAAACAGCGGCAATGTTTTCCGCTACCGCATATTTCTTTGGAAAGAAACTTTACAATGAACTTAAAATTCCAATCGGATTAATTCATTCAAGCTGGGGCGGTACCCCTATTGAAGCCTGGACAAACGGAAAGTACCTTGAAGAAGTGGAAGAATACAACTCAATCGTTTCTAAAATAGCGGCAAGTATAATTCCTCTGAGACAATTGAATGAGTGGCTTGCATCGCGTCCGCAGATTGATATTAATAATTTAAACGGCGAAAACAAATGGAAAAATTTAAAGTTCGAAGATTCAGATTGCTCATCACCCAATTTTAACGATGTCAATTGGAAAGAAATGAACCTTCCTATTCTTTGGGAAAATACAGATCTGGGAAATTTTGATGGCGCTGTCTGGTTCAGGAAAAAGATTGAAATTCCTACAGGCTGGCTTAACAAAGAATTGGTAATAGAACTTGGGCCTATTGATGATATGGATGAAACATATGTTAACGGACAGAAAGTTGGCGGCTTTGAAACAGAAGGTTACTGGCAGGCATTAAGAGTTTATAATGTGCCTGCGAATCTTGTTAAAGACAGCATTCTTTATGTTGCAGTAAGAGTTATTGATAATCAGGGCGGCGGTGGTATTTATGGTGCTGCGGAAAAAATGAAATTAAGTTTGAGCGGTACACAGGAGAGCATTTCACTTGCAGGCAACTGGAAATATCTCCCGGTTGCAGAATATAAAGCTGGAAGATTTTTTGTTTTCGGCTCAGACGAAGAAGTTAACAAAAGCAGACCCGTCCTTCCGGTTACTATTTCCGCGTATACGCCAACCACATTGTACAACGCAATGATTCATCCATTAATACCTTTTGCAATTAAAGGTGCTATATGGTACCAGGGAGAAGCTAATACAGGTAATCCTGGTCTTTATACAACATTAATGGAAAAGATGATTAAGGACTGGAGAGAGGAATTTAAACGAAAAGATTTTCCGTTTTATTATGTTCAGATTGCACCTTATGAATATGGAATGCAGACTCCTTCACAGAAATTAAGAGAAGCACAGTTAAAAGCTTTGTCTATTCCCAAAACAGGAATGGCAGTAACAATGGATATCGGTAACCCGCTTAACATTCACCCTGCCAACAAAAAAGATGTTGGCGGAAGATTAGCCTTGTGGGCATTGGCAAAAGATTACGGCAAAAAAGTTTTTTACACCGGACCGGTTTACAAATCAATGAAAGTAAATAAAGATAAAGCCGTTCTTTCATTTAGTAATGCGGATGGCGGTTTAATTATTAAAGAGTTAAACGGCAGTAATAATTTTATTATCGCAGGTGAAGATAAAATATTTAAGAAAGCTGATGTAAAAGTTGAAGGAAAGAAACTCATCATTTCTAATCCGGAAATTACAAAACCGGCTGCAGTCCGTTATTGCTGGAGTAATATTGAAGAAGGAACATTCTTCAACGGAAAAGGATTGCCGTCTTCTTCATTCAGGACAGACGAATGGATTGATTAGTTGAGGATTCATATTCTATTCTGATAGGCTTTTTAAGTTATGCATTGAGCTTGGATAACCGGCAGCAAATTGCCGGTTATTTTTTTGCGCAGAAGCCGTAATTAATTCTTATGTTTACAAAGGTTCAAAAATATATTGTGTACAAATTACACCTGTGAATGAACACAATCCTTCAGACCTAAACAGGAGATATTATGAAAAGGATTTTAATAGTCTTACTTGTACTTGCAGGTTTTATTAATGCAGAGCTTATTACCAGGGAAGGAAAGCCGGGCAAAGATAAACGAATGCAATGGTGGCGTGATGCGCGCTTCGGTCTTTTTATTCACTGGGGCTTATATGCAATTCCTGCAGGTGAATGGAACGGGAAAACAGAGTATGGTGAATGGATAAGACACAACGCAGAAATTCCGATTGATGTTTATGATAAATTTGTTGCGCAGTTCAATCCCGTTAAATTTAATGCCGATGAATGGGTCAGAATGGCTAAAGATGCTGGAATGAAATATATAGTTATCACGTCAAAGCACCACGACGGATTCTGCCTATTCGATTCGAAGTATACTGACTTTGATATAATGTCTTCTCCATTCAAAAGAGATATTTTAAAAGAACTAGCCGATGCATGCAGAAAACAGAATATGAAAATGTGCTTCTACCATTCAATTATGGATTGGCATCACCCTGATTATTTACCAAGAAGACCCTGGGAAAAAGATCGGTCAGTTGACGGAGCCGACTTTAACAGATTTATTACTCACCTGAAAAATCAGATTAAGGAATTACTAACAAATTACGGAGACATTGGTGTTCTTTGGTTTGACGGCGAATGGGAAGAAACCTGGACACAAAAAATGGGTGATGATCTTTATAAATATGTACGCGGACTTGATCCGAGAGTAGTAATTAATAACCGCGTAAGTAAAGGCAGGGCAGGTATGGAAGGAATGACTGAAGAAGGCGGAGGCGCAGGTGATTTTGGTACACCGGAACAGCAGATTCCCGCAACAGGTTTTCCCGGTGTTGATTGGGAGACCTGCATGACGATGAACGATCACTGGGGTTATAACAAAGCAAACAATAACTGGAAATCCACAAAAGACCTGATTAGAATGTTAACTGATATTGCTTCCAAAGGCGGGAATTATTTGCTTAATGTTGGTCCTACTGCCGAAGGATTATTTCCACAGGCAAGTATTGTCCGATTGCACGAGATAGGCAAGTGGATGAAGGTTAATGGTGAATCAATCTATGGTACTAACGCAAGCCCATTTAAAAAACTTGATTGGGGCAGATGTACTCAGAAAAAAATTAAAAACACTACCCGTCTTTACCTTCACGTATTTAACTGGCCGGAGGACGGGACACTTCAAGTCCCGGGATTATTGAACAAGCCCCAGAAAGTTTATTTGCTTTCAGATGCAAATAAAACTCCGGTTCCTTTTGAAGTAAACGAAGGACTTGTTACTCTGAATGTCGGCAGTAAAGTACCGAACGAAATTAATTCTGTTATTGTCGTTGATATTAAAGGGAAACCGCAGGTTGGCAATGCGCCTGAGATAATAAGTGAATCTGAAATTTTTACGAATGAGCTGCCTATAATGGTTAAATCAGGTGCGGATAAAGTTGATATAAGATATACACTGGATGGAAGCATGCCTACAAAGGATTCTCCCGTTGCCCGCGGAAAAATTATTCTGAAAGATAATGCTGTTATATCTGCTCGGTGCTTCATTAAAGGAAAAGCCATATCAGATACTACAAAAAGAGAATTTAAAAAGGTGGAGTTACTTCCTGCAGAGAAAACTGAAGGCTTAACAAACGGCATTAATTACAAATTCTACGAGGGAGAATTCGATGTTACTCCGGATTTTAGTAACCTGAAAGCAGCAAGGGAAGGAGTAGCAGAGGATTTTACAATTAATAATACTTTTGCAAATGATAATTTTGCGTTTGATTATTCTGGTTATATTAATGTTCCTTCTGATGGAGTTTATACTTTCTACACAGAATCTGATGACGGCAGCAAGTTATATATTGGTGATAAGGTGATTGTGAATAATGATGGATTACATAGTCTTACAGAGAGATACGGACGCATTGCACTCGCAAAGGGATATCATAAAATCAGGGTATCTTTTTTTGAAAGAACAGGAGATGAAGGTTTATCTGTTTACTTCAAGGCTCCCGGTAAAAGTAAAGTAAAAATAAAGCCGTCTTTG
>QZKB01000168.1 GCA_003599415.1 Ignavibacteriales bacterium
AGAGCAAGATGACGATAGAAATTTTCATGATGTCCTGTAATTTGTTTTTGCTTATTTCCATCTGAAGAGATTTTCCAGAGCGTACACTTTCTGGTTTGTCTTTCCATCAAAGCAATCAGAATGTTTTTGCCGTCTGTTGTCCAGCAACCGGGTAAAGGATTCATGCCCTCCTGCCGGAAAATCTGATTTACTTTGCCGGTTTTAATTTCAGCTACACATAAAGATGAAGTTCTGCCATCACGAAATGCAATCTTTAATCCATCCGGTGACCAGCAAGGCATACCTCCATTAATAATCTGAATTGAATCTGGAAGGAAAATTATCGGATTACCTCCTTCAACCTGAATCAATTTAATGCTGTTACCTGTATCAGCATCAAACACAATATATTTACCATCCGGCGACCATTTGGCATGTTCGGCAAGGCTTTTGAAAATCTGTTCCTTTCCTGTTCCGTCAGGTGAGATTTTCCATAATCCGTTTTTTCCAAGTGTATCTCTCAAATTTGTGAATTGGTAAATAATTTTTTTACTATCAGGAGACCAGGTTGCAAAACCTTCCTGGCCCGGATCAAATGTAAGACGAGTTACTTTAAATTTATCTTGTCCATTTAAAGTTATTGTAAATATGAATAGATAAATCAGCAATGTAATGAGATTATAAAACTGAGTTCTTTTTGATAAAATCATTTTCATTTGTTCTCTCCTATGGATATTATTTAATTGGTCTCAGTTCTTCAATAAGATCTGCTATCGGCATCCAATACATTCCACTATTCACAAAAAACAGATATTTGCCGTCGGGAGATATTCTTGGACTAAGTCCACCTTTATCTTTGCCTCCTCCAATTAACATAACAGCAGGTAACCATCCTCCCAATTTGTCTCGGTAACTTATAAAGATACCTGAATTCTCAGGGCTGTTTCCCACTCTATTAAAAATGATATATGATTCATCAGGTGAGATGTATGGGCAGGTAGTCATTGTTCCTGCTGCATTAATTTCGAGACCCATTTTTACAGGATCGGTGTAATTACCTTTTTCTAATCTTGCAGTATAAATGCCACCCATATCAGGTATATCTAATCTGGACTCCTGGAAAAAGAGCGTTCCCGAGTTGGACACGGTAATATTCCAATGTATTCGTAGTTTGTTAACTATTGAATCAATAGGTTTGGGTTCCGTCCATCCTGTTGATGATTTTTCTGCATACCAGATGTTCTCCTTGTCTTGAGAAACAGATCCCGGCTGTGTGGATAAAAAGAACAACTTCTTTCCATCCGGCGATACACAAGGAACACGATATAGATAATTGTTTCCTTTACTGAAAGAAATAATTTCGGGTTTGGTCCATGTATTGTTTTCCAGTTTAGTAAACCAGATCTTATCCATATCCCAATATATTTCTTTACCATCAGGGCTGATAGCAACACTGCTTGCATTATTGCCGTTGGATACTATACCCGGAGCAAATAATTCAGCTTTATCAACGGGTAAACTTTGCCCAAGATATGGACCTGTGAGTTTCGGGAAATCGCTTTGCGATACACTGCTGCTTGTACAAACTGGCAAGATTAGTTTCGCCCAGTTATCAGAATTTAGTAAATTAGCTCCAGCCGGATAATTATATTTTTTAGAATCAGGTTTTCCATCTTTTATCTCAACACGAATCCAACCAATTGTAAACTTTAATGTATCACCTGTAAATTTCTGCCTGAATATTTTAAATTCAATACCATCTCGCTTATTATTGGCTTCATCATACCGTTCGATTGGTCTTCCAGCGTTAATCCACGCAGTATTCCGCTCAGAATTTTTGGTGGAATAATTTGCTTTCCATAGTTTATTGTTGTTCAGTTCAAATTTTGTTGTAGATGGAAAACCAGAAACACCTTCTCCCAATGCACCGGATGAGTGCAATAGAAAAACTTCTTTATCATTGGATGTTATACGAATTTCACTTACTAATCCACCCGTAGGTTTGGGGAATTTAAGTCCAACTGCAAGAACTTCATCATCAGCTTTTAGGTAAATAATGTAGTTGCCTGATTGAACAAATTGCACAGCATCCTTCCATTCGTTATCGTCGAACTTCCCATCGATTATAATTTTTTGGCAATTTCCTTTAGGTACATTTATCTTCGATTCCATTTTGATGTTGTAATTCGATTGATTCAACAAAGCTGTTTGCTGAACATTATGAGTCATTTCTATTATCAAAAGCAGACTATAAATAACCAAAAGTATTTTCATTTTAATTTCTTCTTTTTATTTATTTAATTTCTTAAGTCTCACCCTTCCTTTAATGGTGAACCAAATTCCTGATAAACCATTTGTATTATTTATTATCTTATTCATTTTTCAACAATTCATATATCAGTGATGAAAAATATTTTACCCCGGTCTTAATACAACTCTCATCAACCTTAAAGTTTGGGCTGTGAGGCGCTGAAATAATTCCTTTTGAAAAATCAGATCCGCCCAGAAAGAAATAGACACCCTTTGTATTATCAAGGAAGTAAGCAAAATCATCATTGAAGTTTGGAATTATTCCGTAAAACCGGAAAATGCTTTGCATACCATAAATCGATTTAATAATATTAGTACTTTTATCAACATAATCAGGATCGTTAATAACGGATGGCTGAATATATATATATGAAACCGATTCTAAACTATTACTAATATCCGACTTGTTTATAAGATCTTTCAACTTCTCAACAGCCTTTTCAATATTAGATAAGCTTGAACTATAAGCTTTAGAATTGATTAAAATATATTCACCTTGTTCTTCTGCTTTCAGCTTATCTTTTTGTACCTGTAAATAATCATTCAAAGGACCGGTAGGACTTAGCAATCCGGTCTTCTGATCTCCTGCATCAACATTAAAAATATTCTGGACTTCTGTTTTATTAATTTCTTCAAGACATTTTGCAACTTCAATTAATGCTAAATCTTTATCAACTTCTTTTTTTAACTTAACACAAAACTCAATTCTGTCAGCGTACATTTCATTGGATTTTACAGCAACCACACCAGCAGGAAAAGGAGTGATATGTAAAGCCAGTAATAAATCAGGCTTCTTTTCATTGAATACTCCATCTTCTTTCATTTTCTGTGCACCGGAGAAATTTTCCTCGGCGGGCTGAAAGATGAACATTACTGATCCATTTATTTTTTCTTTTTGTTCACTTAATATTTTTGCAAGACCTAATCCAATTGTTGTATGTACATCGTGCCCGCAAATATGACGTATACCGTTATTCACAGACGCGAATTCCACATTGTCTTTAGATTCATCGGCAAAAGCATCCATATCTGCTCTCCAGGCAACGCAGTTGCCTGCTTTTGATCCGTTAAGTATTCCTGTTACTCCATGACCTCCAATGTTTGTCTGAACATCCAATCCCAAAGAGGTAAGATAGTTTTTCACAATTTCTGATGTTCTTATTTCTTTACCTGAGAGCTCGGGATGCTGATGTAAATCGCGCCTTATAGATACCAGTGAATCAAATATTTCATCTGTTCTGTTTTGTACGATTTTATGAAAAAAATCAGCTTGTGATAATAATGGATATGTAAAAAGAAGAATAAAAAGAAATGGGAATAATGTTACTTTTTTCATTATAACCTCTCATAAAGTAAAATAGATTTATAAAGTGCCTATAGGCTTAACAATCTTTACTTTTGATATTACGACTTTTACAGATTAAATTTTAAGAAGAATGAAAGTTAGACGCAGTGAAAATTAGAATTGCCTGATTACATGAAATATTAATTCAATTTTAAGGCTGAGTGGTTATATAGGATAACAAACGGTTGAATATACCTTACTACTTTTTACTATTGATGACTTACTTTCAAAGTTGAAAGAATAAAAAGCCACCAAGAGGATGGACAATTTAAATGCAATGGTTAATAACTGATTTCAGAATATTCCGGATGTTTTACTTTTCTGCTTTCTTAATATCTTCCGAAGTATCTTTACTGAAATTTGCATCAAGAAATTCTTTTGTCTCCGGAAGTGAAAGTAAAATATCCTGCTTTTGGTCTATCAGAATCTCAGCATTTTCAATATCACAGGCAAGTAAATGTCCGCCACCGGTTTTATCCTTACTAATAAAATGAAGATGATAACCGGGGACATTAATTCCTTTTGCAAGTTCAGGAGTTCTTATTCCAACCAGAGTTCCTTTAATATCTTTAAATTCAAACACAGCCTGATTCTTAGTAACCTCTACCAATTTTGGATAAGGTTTTTGTTGTTTTGGAACGCTGCGGGTTTTAACATAGCTGAACTTTCCCTCTACCTTAATTGCATAGAAAAGATTATTAGAAGGAATATTCTTATCAATCAATTCCTGCAGTTCTTTGAATGATAATCTGCTTGCTGATATTTTTTTATCCGCTTTGAATTTTGTAACGGCAGCAAAAGGGGATTGAGTAGTAAGATTCATTTTAATAACC
Source organism: Ignavibacteriales bacterium (assembly GCA_003599415.1). Lineage (GTDB taxonomy): Bacteria > Bacteroidota > Ignavibacteria > Ignavibacteriales > SURF-24 > SURF-24. Next base: position 4,468 of record QZKB01000168.1, read on the forward strand.
TTACCACTGAAATCAACTTTATAAAATATTCCGTCCAGTAAAATCATCTCTCCATCCAAACCATTATAGGTACCCACTCCAAAGTTACCTTTCTCCTTCAAATCTTTTAATGATATGGGACCGTCATAAATTCCATTCATCAGGGCATCAATTGTTGAGGTTTGAAAAATTATATCCGGTTTGTTTTGTGCAATAGTTGTGGTTAATTGCAAAACAAAAAATAAAATAACTAAAGCTGTAAATCTGTTTTTCATTTTTTTACCGGTTTAAATTTATTAATCGTTATTAAGTTTGAATCTAAGCCGCAGAACATCATTGTTATGATCTGATGAAATAATTCTGAAGCTGCCGATTTCTTTTGTGTTTGAAATATGAACACCGCTGCAGAGGCACCTATCGTAATTACCAATCTGAATTACTCTGAGTACATTTCCTGCTTCTTCGGGAAGCCGTGTCAGGCTGAATTCTTTTGATGCTTCTTCTCTGTTAATGAAACTTTCCGTTACGTCAACATCAGAACCAATTACTTCATTTACTCTTTTCTCAATCTCTGCTTTTTCTTCGTCTGTAAGATTTCTGTTAAAGTGATAATCACACTTGGATTTTTTCTTTTCAATATGAGCGCTGAATGCCCTGCCGCAATTAAACATTCTAACCATAGTCTGATTTAATATATGTTCTGCGGAGTGCATCCGTGGGTCGTAGTTCTTCGGATTTTCATTCACCATTTTTATTCCAACTAAGAATTAATTATTAGTTTTTAATATCTCCCGCTTGTATTTGTCAGTTCCAAGCTTAACAACATAAACACCGGCCAGTATTATGATTGAAGCGAGGACGATTGTAAGAGAAAGAGCTTCACCTAAAATAAGCCAGCCCAAAAATAATGCAATAACAGGATTAATGTAAGCGTATGTTGAAACAAGCGATACCGGAAGATGAGAAACGGCGTAAATATAAGAGGTATATCCAACAAGCGAACCGAAGGTAATCAAATATAAAAATGCAAATAAATTACTTTGCGTAATATGAACTTTACCGGCTTCGCCAATAATAATTCCCAATAAAGTCTGTAGTATTCCGGCAACTATCATTTGTACTGAGGCACTCATTAGCGGGTGAATGTTCATCTTTTTATATTTTGAGTAAAGTGTGCCTGCTGCCCATATTGCAACTGCTCCGGTTAATGTAAAAATTCCAAGCAGGTGATTAGGAAGGAAAATATATTTTAAGTTGCTCCCGAAAATTAAAATTACTCCACCTAAACCAAGTACTAAACCGGAAATAACCAAGTAGTTCATTTTTGTTTTGCCGGGCAGTAAAGATTCAAATCCTACAATCCAGAATGGTACCGTAGTTATTAATAATGCTGTTAAACCGCTTTCAATCCATTGTTCGGATACAACCACAAGACCATTTCCGAAACCAAGCAGCAAGACGCCTATAACTGTATTGTGAAAAAACTCGTTTCTGTCAGGTGTTTTATAACCTTTCAATTTCAAAAATGAAAATAATATAAATCCGGCAGCCAGCCATCTTACTCCTGCAAACAACATAGGTGGTAAACCGTCTACACCTATTCTTATTGCAAGATAAGTTGTTCCCCAGATAATGCATATGTTTAACCATGCAATGTAAGCTTTTATATTTTGTTTGATCATTTTAAAGAGTGATTAGTTTATAAATCAATAAAAGGAAAAATTTGTTTATTGCCAAGTTAAAAATCTTTTTGCAGCGACTTGATTCCAAGTTTAAAGGAGATGAATGAAGCCATAACTGAAATAATTATAATTATTGCCGCCGGTATAATTAAAAACGAAAGATCATAAACTCCGGTGTTTCTTCTTAACTGAAAAAGATTATGCAAAGGTACAAACAAAATAGCAATTTGGAATGCGATAAACAGAAGACTTATTAAAAAAGATATTGCCGCACCCTGCGATGAAGAAATTCTTATTGCGTTTTTTTCTCTGAAGTTTGCAAAGATACAGCCCATTCCGGCGTTTATATAAACGAATGCGGCGGCAATAAAAGCAATTAAAATTCCTATAAGAACAATTAGTCTGGAGGAAAATATCCTGTTAGAAAAATAACTTAGCAATTGCGAGATAATGATTATCGGCACCAGATAAATTAATATTTTTATCTTGAAAATTTTCCTGATTAAAACCGGTGAGGATTTTACTTTCCAGAACGCCTCTCCTTCAAGACTGGCAAGCGGGAATACAAAACGCATTGCTAAGGTTGATATCAGAAAAATATTAAATGAAAACACCGAAAGATAATTTATGGTTTGTAATTGAATTACACGCGTGCCTAATAGAGAAACACCGCGCATACTTACAATGAAGATGAAAATTAAAAACAAGAGCAACAGAAGATGAATTACCTGGTTGGGCTCCCTTACGAAAGTTAAGATTTCTCTTTTAAGAATAACTTCGGTGTGCGGGGATAAAGAAGATTCCTTTTCAAAATCAATTGACTGTTTCTTGCCATCAATCTTTGTCCTGGTTTTGTTGCCGGCATTAATGTTATTAAGCCAGGTTTTATAATAAAACCTGTTGCCAAGATATGCGGCAAAGAAAAACATTAATAATGAAACAGTAACCTGATAAAAGTAGAATTCTGCCGCCCGCGAATAATCGCCTAAGACTGTCCAGAATAAACAATCGGTGAGCCAGTTGTTGGGCAGGAATTTTATAATGGGTGGGATCAATCCGGAGAAGTATTGATCTAAGTTTGGGTAATACTCCATTACCTCCGAGACTAATTTTAAGGGGGAATTTATTTTGAAAAACAAAAACAATAAAATTACATATGCTGCTGAAAGTACATAAACAATATATCGTAAAGGAATTCTTATTGATATCTTCATTATAAACAAAAGAATAATTACACCTAACGAGGCAGCAATGAACATAAACGGCAGAAAGTTAAAAAGCACAATTGAGAGTACATTAATTACGCTAAGTTTGAAATAAGCTCCGTATCCTAAAATTGCCGCAAGAATAATCAGCAGCATAGTTGACGAGCTATAGAAAAAATTATCGAGAAATTTTATTATAAAAATCTTTGTTGGAGATACCGGCTTAGTTAAAAGAAAGTTTACTTCACCGGATTTATACAAGGTTGAATAAGAAACTATAATGTTGCCGACGTTAACAGATAGAAAGAAGATGAACATTATTATTGAAAGAAACTGATGAAGAAGAAACAATCCGATTCGTACTTCAAGCAAAAGATAATGAATAATTGTTTGTGTAAGGAAATAAGTGCCGACTGCAAACCCGGCGTAAACAATAAAACTACCGGCGCTTTTCATAAAGTCATTTACATTATGAACCGGGTTTAACTTAAGGAAGGAGAGCGCCTTATATTTTACTATATGAAAAATCTGCTTCATCGCTTGTAAGTTCTATAAATAATTCTTCAAAATTATTGTTCTTCTCCGTCTTTAAGCTCTTCAGGTTTTCAATTGAACTGTCGTAAATCAGGTTTCCTTTTCTGATTATTCCTACGCGGCTGCAGATTTCCTCTACAATATGAAGACTGTGTGTAGACATGAAAATTGTTTTACCTTCTCTCGCTTTTTGGATTAATACCTGCTTTACAATAAAAGCGCTTTGTGGATCGAGTCCAACCATAGGTTCGTCGATTACAAGGAATTCAGGATCATTAAGGAATGCCGAGGCAATTACAATCCTTTGCCGCATTCCCTGCGAGTAGAACTCGGTTCGCTTGTTAAGCCAGTCTTCAATTTTCAATACATCAACAAGTTCATCAATTTTATTCTTTATTACTTTTTTGTTCAGGTTGTAAAGTCCGCCGCAAAAATAAAGATATTCCTTGCCGGTTAATTTATCGTAAACAAATGGCTGGTCAGGGATGTAAGAGGTAACCTGATTTATTTCTAACCTGTGAGTATTAGTATTAAGATTGTTTACAAATATTTCACCTGAAGTTGGTGTATAAAGACCGACAATCATTTTAATTGTTGTTGTCTTTCCTGCTCCGTTAGGCCCAAGAAATCCAAATAGTTCTCCGGCATTAACATTGAGAGATAAATTGCTGACAGCTGTAAATGTACCAAACTGCTTTGTAAGATTTTTAATTTCAAGCATCAGAAACTTTCCTGTTAAAAGTAATCCTGTTTTAACGATAATAAGTTTACAATAACAGGACAAGAAAGTAAAGACATTAGTTGGATTTTTAGAAAAGTTATATATAAACTTGTAACAAGATTATTCTTAAACCATATGCAATCTAAAATTTTATTAGTTCTTGCGGTCATAATCACTTTTTGTGTAACTATAAATTTCGCCCTGGACAAAGAAAATTCTTTGCTCTCTGCAATTGATAAAGCCAAAGGCAAAGACAGGATTGATGCTATTTCAGATCTTGTTTTCTTCTACTCGATCTCTAAACCTTTGGAAGGAAAAAGCTGGGCTGAAAATGGAATTAAAGAGGCGGAGAAATTAAACTATGCCGAAGGTAAAGTTAAGCTTTTAAACGGGCTTGGCAGAATTTTTATGGCGCTGCATGAAACAAACAAGACAATTGAAACACTCGAAAGAGTTAATCCTTTGCTAAAACTTGTTTCCGATAAAAAATTAATATCGGAAACCTACAATTACCTTGGACTTGCTTATATGATTGCCGGACGTTTTACCGTTGCCGCAGATTATCATATAAACGCATTAAATCTTTCCAGGGAAAATAAAGACAAAAAGAATCTTGCTACTGCTTATAATTATCTTGGTATCCTTAGTTATATCCAGAAAAAATATGAGAAAGCGTTAGACTATTGCCAGCAGGCTCTGGTGATTACAATATCTATTGATGATAAGGAAGGAACTTCTCTTGCTTATGAACATCTTGGTTATGTATACGCCGTAAAAAATGATTATAAAAAAGCTATTGATTATAACTACAAAGCTCTTGAATTGAGGAATGAACTTGGCGACGCTGTTGAGGCCTCTGCAATTTACCATAACCTTGGGATTTTTTACGGGTCCACAGGCGAACTGCAGAAATCGCTTCATGCAATTGAAGAAGCAATTACGCTTAGAGAAAAATATGGCGATAGAAAAGGTGTGGGCAGTTTATATTCTGACCTGGGAGCGACTTATATTCTGCAGAATCAAAATGAAGTTGGAATGAAATATTACTTTGAATCGCTTAAGATTAGAAAGGAAATAAATGATTTAAGAGGTACGGTTGCTGTTCTTAAAAAAATAATTTACGAGTATGAAGTAAATAAAGATTTTAAAAATGCATTAAAGTATTATAAAGAATTATATATGGCTTCTGATTCTTTAAATAACCTGAACAGACATGATTTCGAAAAAGAATTGCAACTTAAAATTGAAACAGCCGGTAAACAAAAGCAATTAGATTTGTTGAATGAGAATTATAACCTTGAGAAAACTCAGCAAACTTACCTGGTATTCGTAATCATTTTAATCTCAATTTTATTGGTGGTAGGATTAATTAGCTATCTTATAAAAAGAAATGCCCACAGAAATGTTATTAAAAAGAATAACCTTATTACGGAGCAAAAGGAAAAACTGGAAAAACTAAATAATGAACTGATTCAATTGAATACTGAAAAAGATAAAGTGTTTAGTATTATTGCTCACGATTTAAGAACACCATTTACAGCCCTGATGGGTTTTTCCGAAGTAATAAAAACAGAGCTCGATAATCTTTCAAAAGAAGAACTGAAAAAATTTATTGATTCAATCTATCTTTCATCCCGCAACCTTTATAATCTCCTGGAGAATTTATTACAGTGGTCAAGGGTTAACCGTGGAGTATATGAACTTAGCTTAGAGCAATTTGAAATAAATGAAGTGCTTGAAAGTGTAATTCATGTTTTAAATGAAAATGCAAAACTGAAGAGGATAAGCATAATAAACGAAGTGCAAAACAATCAGTTGATTTTTTCTGACAGGCTTGTAATAAATCTTGTATTAAGAAACATTATTTCAAACGCAATAAAATTTTCAAATCAAGGCGGAAGAGTTAAGATCATGTCAGGAACAAGCGATGGTTTTGTTGAAATTAGTATATCTGATACCGGCGTTGGCATTCCGGAATTACAGCTTAACAGATTATTTACAAATGAAGTTGTATCAACAAACGGTACGGATAATGAAAGCGGTACAGGGCTTGGATTAATCCTCTGTAAAGAAATGATTGAAAAAAGCGGCGGACATATCTGGGTTAACAGTCAGGTGGGTAAAGGAAGTACGTTTACCTTTAGCCAGCTTATTAATCCCAAACAAATTTAAACGATTTATTTTTTTTCAGTCATTATTTTTTCTATGTCATCAATTTCCTTTGGTGCATTTCGGGATAGAACTTCGCAACCATCCTTTGTTACAAGAATTGTGTCTTCAATCCTGATTCCGATGTTTGCAAACTTAGCAACATTATCTTTCACTTTTTCAGTAAATGATTTGATTTCATCTGCAGAAACCTGGAATCCGTAAGCATCTTTTAAGTGGTTAAAAATATTTTTGCTTACATAAATACCCGGCTCAATTGTAAAAACCATTCCCGGTTCAAGCAGTCTGCCCTTTTTGTCCATATATTTTGAATCGCCAACATCGTGAACATCCAATCCAACCCAATGGCTCGTACCGTGCGGCATCCAGATATTTGTCTGCCAGTTCTTTTCTTTGTCGGTTATAAGTCCAAGTTCAAGCAGGCCGTCTGTAATGACTCTGCTTGTATATTGCTGTAATTCATTTAAACCGATGCCTGGTTTTACAAACGAAGTTGTTTCCTTTAGCGCTTTCAGAACGATATCATAAATTAATTTCTGCTCATCGGAAAAATTTCCGTTTGCAGGAATTGAACGTGTAATATCTGAGGCATAATTTTTATATTCGGCGCCAACATCCATTACAATCATATCACCATCTTCAACAATTTTATTATTCTCTTCGTAATGAAGTATCGTAGAGTTAACACCTGAACCTACAATTGATATAAATGCCGGATAGTTTGAACCGTTTTTAGTGTAAATATATTCCAGGGCTGCCTGAATTTCATATTCATATTGACCCGGTTTTGCATTTTTATATGCGTTTATTAGTGCATCACTAGTAATTTCACATGCTCGTCTCATCAAGTCAATCTCAAAGTTGTCTTTAATAAGTCTCATTTCATTTACAATATCATTAACATTTATATTCTGTTTAACAGAATTTTCATTCGCTTTTTTATACAGGCTATCAACAAGTTTAACCAGGTCTTTGTCTTCGGTATCAAGATAAATTTTCTTTTTACCTTTCAAACTTTTGGTAAGCATTTTACTGAACAAACCGATTCCGTAAGCCGTATCTGCGCCGTAAGTTTTTATTGCTCCGTTTAATCCTGCGCGTTTACCTGTCCAGGATTCCATTAAAATATTACTCTGTCTTACAAACATTACAAATTTTTTATTATCTGTAGGAAGCAATATAAAAGCCGAACCGGGTTCTTCAAAACCAGTCAGGTAATAAAAATTGCTGTTTTGTCTGTACTTATAATCAACATCTCCGTTTCTTGTTGCTGTCTTTGCACTGTTAAAAATTGCAATGCTGCTGTCTTCAATTGATTTAAGCAAACGGCTTCTTCTTTCCTTAAAAATATCGCTTCTAAAAGTTTGTGCATGTAGTTGAATTGTAAGAGGTAGGAAAGATAATATCAGGAGTAATTTTACAACTGCATTTTTAGTAGTCATTATTTGTCCCGGTAACTTTTTAATAAATATGGAATCATATTTAGCAAATGGAATGTTTAAATCCAATAAAAATTTATGATATTTGTGTGGTACTCTAAAGTTCATTATGTATTATTTCTTAATAGTTTAATAAACAGGTTGTTGTATGCACTTTAAAGATTATTATAAAATTCTTGGTGTAAATAAAAATGCTACGGAAGATGAAATTAAAAAAGCTTTCCGCAAGCTGGCGAAAAAATATCATCCGGATAAAAACCCCGGCAATAAACACGCTGAAGAAAAATTTAAAGAGATAAACGAAGCAAATGAAGTATTAAGCGATAAAGAGAAACGCAGTAAATATGATAGGCTCGGAAGTAACTGGAACAACTCGCAATCTGCCGGTTCTGATTTTGACAATTGGTTTAAGAGTTATTCATCGCAACAGAACAAATCTGTATATTCGGGTTCATTCAAAGATATATTCAATGATTTTAATTTTGGAGATATATTTGAAGGTTTTATGGGTGGGCAAACCCAAAGAGCGGGCAAATCAAGAAGCCGGAAGGGCGCTGATTATGAAGCCTCTGTAAATATTTCGCTTGAAGAAGCTTTTAATGGAACAGAAAGACAGGTTACCGTTGACGGGCGGACTTTAAAACTAAAAATAAATCCCGGTGTTGAACATGGTAAGAGACTCAGATTAAAAAATCAGGGGGCTTCAGGTGCAGGCCATGGTGAACGCGGCGATTTGTATATTACCGTAAACCTTTTCCCAAATTCATTTTTTGAAAGAAAAGAAAATGATGTATATGCAAATCTGAATGTTGATCTTTATACTGCAGTTCTTGGAGGATCAAAACAGATTCAAACAATAGACAGGAAAACCATAAAGATAAATATTCCTGCAGGTACAGACAGTGGAAAAATTCTAAGGATAAAAGAAATGGGAATGAAACATTATGGTAATACAAGCCAGCGCGGTGATTTCTTAATAAAGATTAATGTTGTGCTTCCTAAAGACTTAACCAGTGAAGAAATAAAGTTGTTTACGCAGCTTGCTTCAATGCGCAGGTAGGAAAGCAATATTGAATGTTTGCTTGATTATACAGAACAGGTTTTAAGAATAAACTTTGAAGAATATAAACTTGCTCCTTCTTCGAACATTACCTTTTTATAAAATTCACATTTTAAACAGCTTCCTGATTCGCGCGCAAATATTCCTGATGTTTTCTCTTTACAAAAAGTGCCGGCAATTGCCCAGCAGTTTCTTCCACCGTTTTCGGCTCCGTTAAATTTATTTGTTTTTATTTCAAACGAAGCAGGACAGGTGCCAAGATGAGTTGCATTAAACCCGCCAAGTTCTCGTCCGCACTTATAAAATTCCCAGCAATTTTGTTTTTTCATTACTTACTTTAAATGTTCTGATTAATTATCGAATATTTTTTACCATTATTAAGTTTTAGTTTCTTCATAGAGCGAAAGAATATTACCGGCAGGGATTTTTAGTCTTTATCTTGGATTGGAAATGAAGTGCTGCTTTACTAATTTTTCTACGCAGATATTAAGTAATTAAGAATTTTTAGTACGGGTAAAATGGAAAATCTTGAATTATACTTCGATAAATTTCGTCAGAATATAGTTGGATATAACCAATGCTTTTCTTCTCCTTACGGCGAGAAGAAAATTATTTATGCTGACTGGATTGCCAGCGGTAGATTGTATGCGCCAATAGAAAAAATTATGCTTGAAAGGTTCGGACCATACGTTGGCAATACTCATACTGAATCTACCATTACAGGTTTAACAATGACGCAGGCTTACCATGCTGCTCATGATTATATTAAAAAACATGTGAATGCCGGGCAGGATGATGTAATAATAACCGCCGGTTCGGGAATGACCACCGTTATTAATAAATTTCTTAGAATACTTGGCCTTGCAGTTCCAGAGCAGGTTAAAGATTGTATTAATCTCACCGGTCAGGATAAACCTGTCGTATTCCTCACGCATATGGAGCATCATTCCAATCATACCAACTGGCTTTTAACTCTTGCTGATGTGGTTGTTATTGAACCTGATGCAGACGGCTTAGTTGATTTGAACAGGCTTCATCACCATCTTTTAAAATATAAAAACAGAAAAATAAAAATAGGTTCATTTACAGCGTGCTCAAATGTAACAGGTATTCAAACGCCTTTCTATGAAATGGCGAAGCTGATGCATGAATTTGAAGGAGTATGCTTTATAGATTTTGCGGCATCGGCTCCGTACGTTAAAATTGATATGCATCCGGAAGACCCGATGAAAAAACTTGATGCGGTTTTCTTTTCACCGCATAAATTTTTAGGTGGCCCGGGAACACCCGGCGTAATTGTTTTTGATTCGAAATTATATGTACGCGAAACACCCGATCAGCCTGGCGGGGGAACAGTTGACTGGACAAATCCCTGGGGCAAGTATCGCTTCTTACGGGATATTGAAACAAGAGAAGACGGTGGTACACCCGGATTTCTTCAGACAATTAAAGCTGCATTATGTATAAATCTGAAAAATGAAATGAGCGTTGATAAAATGCTTGCAAGAGATGAAATCCTTCTTAATATGGCATTTCAAAAACTAAAGCATGTTCCCAATCTTCATATACTTGCAGATAATGTTGAAAAACGTCTCGGTATAATTTCATTTTATGTGGATAAGATTCATTACAACCTCATCGTAAAATTGCTTAATGATTTATATGGCATTCAGGTTAGAGGCGGATGTTCTTGCGCCGGAACATACGGACATTATTTATTGCACATCGGTCCCCAGATGTCAAGAAAAATTACTGACCAGATTGACCATGGAGATTTATCTGCTAAACCGGGCTGGGTAAGGTTATCTATTCATCCCACTACTACGGATGCTGAACTTAACTTCATTGTTGATTCAATTACCGATGTAGTAGTAAATGTAAACAGGTATGAAAAAGATTATAAATACTTAATCTCTCAGAATCAGTTTTACAACATTCATACGGAAGCAGGTTCGGTAGGTTCTCACTGGTTTGATATTTAATTATAATTTAGTTCGTCCTTTATATTTCTTTACAATCAGTTTTTTTTTCTCCATGTTTCAGCAAGAAAAATTTGTTGGTATGTTCATTTCGGTTATTAAGTTCTACAGTGATAGTTACATGTAAATGAAAATTATCAATTTAGGAAAATCCGATTGAGGAATTCTGGTCCAGGGAGAGGACTGATGGAGAACAATTCTCAAGAGTTAGATAAAATAATTATTGAAAACGCAGATCTAAAAGAGCGCGTAAGACAGCTTGAAGCGGCGTTTTCAAGATTCAAAAATGGTTATACATCTGGTAAAAACACAACCGGTTACCAGATGTTATATAACATGCTCAGGTTAATGTGTGATAATGTACCGGATTTGATTTGGGCAAAAGACACCGACAAGAAATACATATTTGCTAATAAGGCAACCTGTGAAAAATTACTTGGTGTTAAAGATACCGAAGAGCCTGTTGGTAAAAGATTTTCTTTCTTTGCATCCCGCCAGAAACAGCCACATGTTGAAGATAAATACTGGTTTACTTTTGGAAATGAAACTACAGATACCGATCTGGAAGTTATGCGAACAAAAGTACCGCTGCGTTTTGATGAGTTCGGAAACGTTAACGGAAAATTTATATACCTTGATGTTTATAAAGCGCCCTTTTTTGATGAGTATGGAAAACTAATCGGCACTGTTGGTTGTGCAAGAGATGTAACTAAAGAAAAAGAACTTGAAATTATTAAGCATAAAGCAACAGAAGCTTTAAAACAAAGCGAAGAAAAATATAAACTTACTTTGCAGGGTATTCCGGATCTTCTTTTACAGATTGACAGGGGTGGGTACATAACCGATTTTTATTCCAACAACTCGGATTTTTTCGAATACTCCAATGAAAGAATTATAGGTTCAAACCTTACTGATTTGTTCCCGCCCGATGTAAGCCAACGGATGATAAAAAATATTAATAAATGCCTTGAGACAAATGAGCATCAGACTTCTGATGATAATATTATTAATATTAAAGGAGAAAAAATATTTTTTGAGGCCAGAATAATTCCTGCCGGTCCGGATGAAGTTCTTGCAATTGCTAGGAATGTAACTGTAAAGAAGAATATGCAGGAGGCTTTGGAAGAATCTGAAAGAAAATACAAGGCAATGTTCGAAAACTCCCTGCTTGGTGTTTTTATTTATATAAACAGATCTATTTATTATTGTAATAAACAGTTCGCAATCCTGCTTGGTTTTAATAAACCCGATGATGTAATGGGAATGACTTTACACGACTTTGTCCTTCCTGATTTTTATAATCTTGTTGATACACAATTCAAGCTTGGTGAGATTGGTAAGGAAGGAAAAATTCATTTTGAGTTTAAAGCCAGGAAAAATGATAACACAGCATTTGATGCAGAGATTTACGGGACAAGAATTATTTTCGACGGCAAAAATGCTATGCAATGTTCTATTCTTGACATAACCGAAAGAAAAATTGCAGAAGATACTATAATTAAAGCTAAAGAAAAGGCTGAAGAGATGAATCAGCTAAGAGCTACATTCTTAGCTAATATGAGTCATGAATTGCGGACACCTATGATTGGTATTCTTGGTTATGCAGAGTTGCTTGCACAGGATATTAAGGATGAAGAGCTTAAGAAACGCGCTACAATTATTCAGGAGAGTGGACTGCGGCTTCTCGATACTCTAAATCTTATTCTTGATTTTTCAAGCCTCGAAAATAATAATCTTGAAGTTACACTTGAGACAATTGATATAGCAGATTCAGTCTCGGAAACAATTAAGATATATCAGCATATAGCGAAAACAAAAAATCTTACACTGGAATTTATCCCATCTTCGGAAACTATCTATTCAAAATTGGATAGAAAACTGTTTAACCAGATTATTACTAACCTTTTAAACAATGCATTAAAGTATACAGAAAAAGGTGGGGTAATAATTAAAACCGGAAGAGTAAAAGAAAAAGGACAGAACTGGTCGTTCATCACTTTCTCCGATACAGGAATCGGAATTCCTGCCGGGAGCCTTCAGAAAATATTTGACCCGTTTCGACAGGTAAGTGAAGGTTACAACAGGAAATTTGAAGGAACAGGACTTGGACTAACTTTAACAAAAAGATTGATTGAAGAAATGTCCGGTACAATAAGTGTTGAAAGTGAGGTTGGAATAGGCTCCTCGTTTATTGTTAAATTCCCGTTGTTTAAAGCGCATCTAAAAGAAAAACAGGGGAATGTAACGGATAAGAGAATAGCAACCGAATCAGTATCAAATGATTTAACTGATCAAAATACTCTGCCGGATGTTTTGCTTGTTGAGGACGATGAAATTAATCAATCCGTTGTTAAAATGTTTCTTAAGAACAGCTGCAATTTAGATATCGCTTCTACCGGTGAGTATGCTCTTGAACTGGTTAAGAAAAAAAACTATTCAGCAATTCTTATGGATATTGTTCTAGCAGGCAAATTAAACGGCATGGATACAACTATTGAAATCAGAAAAATAAACGAATATAAAAACACACCTATTATTGCTGTAACGGCTTTTGCAATGGCCGGAGACAGAGAACGGTTTCTTAACGGAGGTTGCACGCATTATCTTGCAAAACCCTTCAACAAATTAAAACTTGTTAAGCTTGTTGAAAATGTCTTGGCCTGAATCTTTCTGGTTTACTATCTTCATCTACCCGTGATACAAAGCATTTCCCACCATTGACTTTAAATCTTTTT
>QZKB01000069.1 GCA_003599415.1 Ignavibacteriales bacterium
TACTATCACGTCCGTTACGGGATGAACCTTGTCCTTTTTTATGTGCCATAATTATACTCCGGTTTAACCAATCTTTGTTACTTCAATACGAGATAATTGCTGTCTGTGTCCATTAAGAGTCTGGTACCCTTTTCTTTTTTTCTTCTTGAACACAATTACTTTATCATCTTTTAGATGTTCTAAAACTTTAGCGGAAACCTTAACGCCACCGACGTTAGGCGAACCAACTTTAATTCCTTTATCGTCAGAGATTAATAACACGTTATCGAACACTACTTCAGATTCTAACTCAGCTTTAAGGCGCGGAACATAAACTTTCGTTTTTTCTTCAACCTTAAATTGCTGTCCTGCTATATCTACAACAGCGAACATTTAAAATACCTCCACTATTCAAAAATTTGAGAAGTAAATATACGAAAACTTTTGTGGTTAAGTCAATTTTTTCATTATAATTCAATTAATTACTTGTAGAATAAACTTTCTTCGGAAAATTCGCCAAAAATAAAGTTTTATAATGATTCTAACTGTTCCTAATCTCTTGCCTGAAGTAATTAATTAAACCATTTGTTGACGAATCGTGATTTTTAATTTCATCAGAACTTATTAATTCAGGCTGAATGACCTTAGCCAATTGTTTCCCAAGTTCAACACCCCACTGGTCAAATGAGTTAATATTCCAGATTATACCCTGTACAAAAATCTTATGTTCATATAATGCAATCAGGGAGCCTAAATTCTTAGGAGTTATTTTTTTAACAAGAATTGTATTGGTTGGTTTATTTCCTACAAAAATTTTATGAGGTAATAATTTATCTAATTCTTCCTTTGAAAGGTCGAATTTTTCCAACTCTTTTTTAGCTTCTTTCTTCGTTTTTCCTTTCATCAAAGCTTCTGTTTGAGCAAAAAAGTTGGATAACAGCTTAATATGATGATCACCAATTTTATTGTTGCTTTCAATAGGTGCTATAAAATCAGCAGGAATTAATTTTGTACCCTGATGAATTAGCTGATAAAATGCATGTTGCCCGTTTGTACCTGGTTCACCCCAGATAATTGGACCAGTAGAATAATCAACTTTTTCACCCTCGCGGGAAATATATTTACCATTACTTTCCATATCACCCTGCTGAAAATAAGCCGGGAAACGATGCAAATATTGATCATATGGAAGAATTGCATGGCTTTCAGCATTAAAGAAATTGTTATACCATATTCCAAGAAGAGCCAGAATTACCGGAAGATTTCTTTCAAATGAAGTGTACTTGAAATGTTCATCCATTTCAAAGGCTCCGGTTAACAATTCTTCAAAATTATCCATCCCTATAAAAATTGCAATAGATAAACCGATTGCAGACCACAAAGAATACCTTCCGCCAACCCAATCCCAGAAACCAAACATATTCCCCGGATCAATTCCAAATTTCACAACTTCAACTTCATTAGTGGAAAGTGCCACGAAATGTTTTGCAATGGCAGCATTATCATTATAAAAATGTAAAAGCCAGTCTTTGGCTGTATTTGCATTGGTCAGTGTTTCAAGCGTGGTAAAAGTTTTGGAAGCTACAATAAAAAGTGTAGTTTCGTGATTTATTTTCTTCAGTACTTCGGCTATATGTGTTCCGTCAATATTGGAAACGAAATGAATATTTAATCCATCTTTACCATATGGTTTTAATGCCTCCGTAACCATAACAGGACCAAGATCCGAACCACCAATACCAATATTTACGACATCCGTTATAACCTTTCCTGAATGACCTTTCCATTCCCCGTTTCTAACTTCATCACTAAACTTACGCATATGATCCAGTACTGAAATAACTTCAGGCATAACATCTTTGCCATCAACATAAACAGGTTTATTTGAACGGTTACGTAAGGCTGTATGAAGTACCGCTCTTTCTTCAGTGAAATTAATTTTTTCACCGGAAAACATTTTGTCAATCCAGGATTTCAGATTTGCAAAATCTGCAAGCTTTAACAATAAATCTAAAGTTTCATCCGTAATTCTGTTTTTCGAATAATCCAGCAGTATGTCATTAAACTGAAGTGAGAACCTGTTAAACCTTTCCGGATCTTTTGCAAACATATCTCTCATATGTAATTTTTTTATTTTTTTATGATGTTTTGCGAGATTATTCCATACTTCAGATTTAGTTAGTTGTGACATTTTAATTCCTATTTTTATTCTTCATTTTATTTTTTTAATCTGAACCAGAATTCCGAACCTTTTCCTGTTTCGCTATTAACTTCAACTTTAGAGCCGTGCGCTTCTACAATGTGCTTTACAATTGCAAGACCTAATCCTGTTCCACCAACTTCCCGGCTTCTGTCCTTGTCAACCCTGTAAAAGCGTTCAAAAATTCTTTCCTGATCTTCCGGTGCTATTCCTATCCCGGTATCCCTGATAATAATTTTTCCCGTTTTCTCTTCTTCTTCAACAATAATTTCAACCTTGCCCCGCTCTGTATATTTAATAGCGTTCTGAATCAGGTTAATAAATACCTGTTTTAATTTATTCCTGTCTCCAAAAAGCTGGAGCTTATCCTTAAAAGGATTAACAATAAGTTCAATTCCTTTGTGCTCAGCTTCGTGTTTACATTCATTAATAATTGGATCTAAAAATTCTTTCATGTTAAAATAACGAAAACTCATCCTCATTTCTCCGGATTCAATCATTGAAATATCAATAAGATCATTAAGCAAATGATTAAGATTCTGAGTATGATGATTTGCTTTCTCAAGAAAAGTCTTGTTTACTTTCGGATCATTTAATGCACCATCAAGCAAAGTCTCAATAAAACCCTGGATTGCAAAAATAGGAGTTCTTAGTTCGTGTGAGACATTGCCAAGAAATTCAGTCCTTATTCGTTCAAGTTTCTTCAGGTTTTCAATATCACTTTTAGTGCGTAAAAACATTGCTTTTATCTCTTCCTGAATTCCAACAAGATTCTTGTTAAGATTTATTTCATCAGGTGAAGATATTTTATTTGTACGGATTGCATTTATTACATTTTTAATCGCTTCAAGTTCTTCATTCCTTCTTTGCCTTAAAATAATTAGAGCGACAAGTATTGTACAAATAACTATAAGTACCAATTGAAGGAATTGTGTTTTTGTTAATTGGAGAACAATGCTTAGGATAAAAATAAGAATTGCAGTTAAGGCGAATAAGTCCCTTAAAAGATTTTTACCGGATTTAATATTTTGGATGTATCTATTCAAATCCTTTAAATTTATATCCGACGCCTTTAATAGTTTCGATCATATCGGGATACTTTTCACATTTCTCTCTTATTTTCCTAACATGAACATCGATTGTTCTTTCTACAACAAAAATATCTGTCCCCCAAACTTCTCTAAGAATTGTTTCCCTGCTAAAAACTTTACCAGGATGATGAGCCAGGTAATCCAGTATCTCAAATTCTTTTCGGGGAAGAAAAAGTTCTTCACCATCAAGCGAAACGATATATTTATCCCGGTTAATTACAAGCGGTCCAATTATAAGTTTATCATCAACTTTATTATCGTAATTCAGGTTTTCATTTTTTCTAAGATTTGCTTTTACTCTTGCGATTAATTTTTTTGGTGAGATTGGTTTACGAATGAAATCATCGGCGCCGGTTTCCAATCCTTTAATCTCATCAACCTCACTTGATTTTGCAGTAAGAAAAATTACCGGCAGGTTCTCAAATCCTTTTCTTCTCCTGATTTCATTACAAACTTCATAGCCATCCATTTTAGGCATCATAATATCAAGAATTACCAAATCAGGTTTAAGTGATATTTTCTTCAGAGCTTCTTCACCATTATTTGCAGTTATAACTTCAAAACCTTCCTGCTCAAGATTATACTGAAGAAATTCAATAATATCTTTTTCATCATCAACGAGTAAAATTTTCGTACTCATAACTATCTCATAATTTGATTTCGTTTTTCGTTTCAGTTGACTTGTAAATATTTTCAATTACAGACATTCTATAAACCGCCTCCGCACTCGTGGATACAAATGCGTAATCACCTCGGACTGCACTTATAAAATATCTGAGTTCATTCTCGTAAGATTTTGCGTAGAGATGTTTTTCATCCCTGCTGCCAGTCGGAGATAAATCTATAAACTGATCGTTTATTCTTTTAAATGCCTTTAAAGGATTTAATTGCGCATACCCTTTTGAACCATATAAACTAAGCACCATATTTTCTTTAAACGGTTTCGTGAGCCAGCTAACTTCAAGACCAATTACAGAATTATCTTTACACCTTATGAAAGCAACAGCCGTATCTTCAACTTCTTTGGTTGATTTAAAATAAAGTTGGGAAGAAACCGAGTAAACTTCACGATAATCAAACAGCCATAGCGCCAGGTCTAAAAGAACAATTCCAAGATCTAAAATAACTCCACCGCCCGATTCAGCTTTTTTCAACATCCATTTTTCGCGACTGCTCTGTTCCCTTGCCCATGCAGTTTTAAGAAAATACAAATCACCCAACTCACCTGTTTTAATCAGGCTTTTCAATAGCATTGCATCAGGTCTGAATCTATGGTTCATTCCCACCATTACATTTCGCTTGTTCTTTTTAGCTTCTTCATCTATTGTCACTGCTTCATCATATTTTCTTGCTATAGGTTTTTCAACAAAGATATGTTTTTCTGCCCGCAGGCAATCAATTGCAACCTGTTTATGATGTATAGTTGGAGTAGTTATTATAACAGCATCGATATCTACAGTCGAAAGCATTGCCATGTAATCCTGGAATCTGTTTTTAATATTAAACTTATCCGCTACAACGTCTAACCTGTTTTTATTTATTTCTGCTACGGCGGCAATTTCAACATCTTTAAACTTGTTTAGCAATGGCAGGTGAACAAGCTGCGCAATACCACCAAGACCAATCAAACCAACTTTCAATTTCGGCATCTCATATTACCTTATTTTTTATAATTTCACTTTTCATGAAATCATTTATCTTCTCAGCTATTCCTTCAGGATCAATTTTAAGAGAAGCGTGCAGCTCTTTCTGTGTTCCATGTTCAATAAACATATCAGGTAAACCAATTCTCAGAACTTCATTTTTGTAGTTCTTTTCGTTAAAGTATTCCAAAATACTGCTTCCCATACCACCTACAATAGTGTTTTCTTCAATCGTAATAATTTTATTAAACCGCTTTGCAATATCATCAAGCATTTCACTATCCAATGGTTTAATAAAGCGAAGATTAATTATTTCTGCATTTATTCCAATCGACTGAAGATTTGCGCCGGCTTTTAGAGCATAATCTACCATAGAGCCAACAGCAATCAATGCAACATCTTCACCGTCTTTAAGTTTTTCAGATTTCCCGATTTCAATTTTAGTAAACTGTTCATTTATTTCAACTCCAAGAGTATTACCACGCGGGTACCTTAGCGCTATTGGTCCATCTTTATATTCTATGGCTGTAAATAACATGTCTCTAAGTTCAGCTTCATCTTTTGGAGCCATAATTACCATATTGGGAATTAACCTGAGATATGTTAAATCAAATGTTCCATGATGAGTCGGGCCGTCTGCCCCAACAAGTCCTGCCCTATCTAAAACAAAAACAACGTGTAATTTCTGTAATGCAACATCATGAACAATCTGGTCAAATGCACGCTGGAGAAAAGTTGAATAGATTGCACAGACGGGTATAATTCCCTGTGTAGCAAGCCCGGCAGCAAACGTTACTGCATGTTCCTCTGCAATTCCAACATCAAAATAATTTTTGGGAATTTTTGACTGCAGAATATCTAATCCGGTACCATCAGGCATAGCAGCCGTAATTCCAACAACCTGTGGATTGGATTGAACAATTTGTGCAAGCGCTTCTCCGAATATTTTAGTATAAGAAACAGGAGTACCTGCTTTTTTAAAAAATTCACCGGTTACTTTATCAAAAGGAGTTGCGGCATGCAAATGCTGCTTGTGCTCTTCTGCAGGTTTGTAACCTTTACCTTTTTGCGTTAAAGTATGAATTAAGATTGGTCCCTTCAATCCTTTTACATGTTCAAACAATTTTACTAACTGCACAATATTATGACCGTTAACCGGTCCAAAGTACCTGAAGCCTAAAGCTTCGAACAACATACCGGGAGTTATAACAGCTTTAATTCCACCTTCAATACGTGAAGTTATTCTTCTGATCCTGTCACCCCAATGATCCATCTTACCTGTTAAATCCCACACTTTACTTTTGAACTTATTATAATCCGGATGCGAAATCATTTCCGTGAAGTAATTGGAAAACTGCCAGACATTCTGATCAATAGACATATTATTATCATTGAAGATAACAATCAAATCAGATTTACGAACACCCGCATTGTTCATTGCCTCGTAAGCCATACCACCTGTTAACGCACCGTCTCCAATTATTGCAATAACTTTCTTTTCGGAATTTGTTAATGATTTAGCCTCAGCCATACCAAGAGCTGCAGAAATAGAAGTGGAAGCGTGCCCAGCACCGAACGCATCATATTCACTTTCATTCCTCTTAAGAAACCCGCTGATACCACCAAACTGGCGGATTGTAAGCATCTGGTCTCTTCGCCCGGTTAATATTTTATGAGGATAAGCCTGATGGCCGGTATCCCAAACGATTAAATCTTCCGGAGTTTTAAACACTTTGTGCAAAGCTACGGTTAATTCTACAGTACCTAATCCCCCGCCAAAGTGTCCGCCAATTTCGGAAACCACATCAATCAGGTATTCACGGATTTCATTGCATAAAATTTTAAGCTGGCTAACTTCAAAATTCTTTATATCAGCCGGGGAATTTATTTTGAAAAGCAATTCAAATTTATTACGATCAATCATTTAGACTTATACCCTATTAAATTCTTTTTAGTTGATAATGCACTATTCACTGAAAGATAATTCTTCAAGTGAACCTGTCTCAAGATTTTTTTTCAAGGTAGTAACTTTTAATTCCGCTTCCTTCAATTTTGTATAACATACTTTGGAAAGTTCGATTCCCTCTTCATAAAGCTTAATTGATTCATCTAATCCTAATTCCTCATCGTCAAGCAAATTAGATATTTCTTCAAGACGATTTAATGAATCCTCAAATGATTTATTGGATTTCTTCATTAAGTTTTCCTCACTTCAATTTCATTATCATAGAACTTAATTTTCGCGGTTTCAGAGTTTGTAAAAGAAGCAGCTCTCGGTATAATTTCATTGTGCTGAAGGATCAATGCAAAACCTTTTTTAAGTATCCGGTTTACATCGGCACCTTCTAATTTAACTTCTGCTAGCGCAAGACGGTTTTTAATTCTGATTATCTTCTGATCAATCTTTTGCCTGAACTTATAAATAAGAGTATCTAATTGCTGTGCTTTTATCTTTAGTTTATCCTGCGGCGCTCTGAAGCCATACGAACTAATTACATTCAATATTTTATTTTTTTTTGCTTCTAAAATATATGAAATATTCAGGCCGGAATTAAGAGGAAATTCTTTAAGGAATGAAAGAATTTGCTCCGCATCGGGTGTTGCAATTTCCATAGCAGCAGATGGTGTTGCAGCCCTGACGTCCGCAACAAAGTCTGCTATTGTAAAATCAATTTCGTGACCAACAGCGGAAATAACCGGGATTTTAGATTTGAAGATTTCCCTTGCAACAATTTCTTCATTAAATGCCCAAAGATCTTCAAGCGATCCGCCGCCTCTTCCTATAACAATTAAATTAATATCACCTTTCTGGTTCAATAGTTTTATTCCATCAACTATTGATTGGGCAGCACCTTCACCCTGTACTTTTGCAGGTGCAATTACAATCTCAACCAACGGGTATCTTCTTCTTGTAACACTTATTATATCTCTGAATGCAGCTCCGTCAATTGCAGTAACAACACCAATTTTATCCGGAAACTCAGGAAGTTCTTTTTTATGTTCCTCATCAAATAACCCCTCAGCCTGAAGTTTCCTTTTCAATTTTTCAAATGCTGCCTGCAATTCACCTTCACCGGCAGGTTTCATTGAGCGAACTTCAATCTGGTAATTCCCGCGCGGCGGATAAACAGTAATTCTCCCCTTAATTATTACTTTCATTCCGTCTGACGGAGTAAAGAAAACATAGCTATTCAACCCGCGCCACATTGTACAACTGATCAGAGCTGTTGCATCTTTCAGGTTAAAATACCAATGACCTGAAACATGCGCTTTAAAGTTAGATAATTCTCCTTCAACCGTAATATCATTGAATTCTTCTTCAAGATGTATCTTAATTAATTTTGTGAGTTCACTAACAGAGTAAATTTCATTACCATTATCAAAAAGAGTAGAGTTGTTTTTACTTATCATTATTAAGCCGTATTAAAATTTTACCTGGAAACCAATTGTAGGAAGTATAGGAAACATACCGGTTGCTTTTCTACCAATTGTCAAATCTGATGTAACAAAATAATCATAATTAATTACATTTGTTCGGTTGTACACATTTATGATATCAAGATAAAAATTCCAGTCATATCCCCAGAAAGAAGTCTTAGCTGTCATTCTTAAATCAAGACGATGATAATCCGGCTTTTTTGCCTTCATATAATTTTCTCTTCCTCCAAAATCAATATTATATAAAACCACAGGACCTGTTGAAGGATCAGCATAGTTTCTTCCGGTTGCAACCTCCGGTGTTTCCGGCTTTCCATCACCATCCTGGTCTGTTAATATTACTCTAGGCTTAATTCCTGTTGGTAATGTATAGGGGAACCCTGAACCGAATTGAAATCTTATGCCAACATTAAACCAGTCATTCACCTGATAATCTAAAACAATATTAACAGTATGCCTCTGGTCGAACCTGAAAGGATAAGTATAACCGTCTTCAAACCTGTTAGCCCAGGCAAGAGTATAAGATACCCAACCGTTAAGGTTATTTTCACCTATAATATTTTTCTTCTCAAGCATAAATTCAAGTCCGTATGCCTCGCCATCAGAATTGTTAACCGGAATATCGGTAAGTGAATCTGAAAATATTGGAACAGGTCTTGTCCATCCATCCTTAAATTTTGGATTTGCACCGGGTACAGGTTCAGTGTAGTAATCAATGCCCTGAACATTTTTCTGAACTATGAGATTGCTGAAATTTTTATAGTACGTCTCAAATTTGAATCGCCATTCTTCAGTTAACCATCTTTCCAGACTAAGAACATAATGTGTTGCTTTTTCCGCTTCAAGATTTTTTGTGTACTTATCACTTAAATCAAGGAGCCGTTGAGAGTCACGCATTTTTTCATATCCCGGTGATTGAAAAAATATTCCCCACACAAATCTTAATGTTGTGGTATTATCGAATGCATATGAAAAAGATATTCTTGGAGCAAGGTAAAGTTTATCCAATAAATTATAATAGTCTGCTCTTATTCCCGGATTAAGATAGAAGTTTTCACTTACTTTAAAATTATTCTGAACATAAAACCTGTAGCGATTATAAATCTTCACGTCTGCAAGATTATCCAGAACTGCCCTGAAAAAAGGCGCTGAGGCAATGATTGCTTTGAATTCAGGAGAGAGATCGAACTCGAAATCAACTTTGGTTTTTATAAAATCTACACCGGCACCGGCTTCAAATTCATTCTCTCCCCAGTTATAAAGCAGCTTTTCATCAACAGAATATTTCCAGTAATAATAGTTTGATGTAAATCCGAATCCGAGCAGGTAGGGTGAAAGAGTATCCGGCAGCGCATCTTTAAATGCATCCCTGTTAAGAGACGGATCTAAGGTTTCAGATTCCAGGGCTGCATCGCCACCATTCCTATACCATGAAAATATTAATTTGTTTAAGAATTTACTTGATGGAGCATAATGCCAAGCAAATGAAGCAAGGTCATTCTTTGTAACATCTTTTACAGCAACACTATCAGGAGTAACTCTTTCCTCTCCAGTTACAATATGAACACCGTCGCGGGATAATATTCCGTTTAATAAGAACCTGTGCCCGCTGAAAGGTCCAAAGACAAGTTTGGTTTGAATATCATAAAAATTTGGGAATGCGGTATTTTCTTCAACTAATTTAGCTTTTTTAACGAATGGTTCAATAACCAAATCATAATAAGTTCTTCTTGAATTTATAAGCCAGCTTCCTTTAATATCGAAAGGATTCTTTCCTTCCAATACAATATTTGCAGCAACAATACTCGCATTTAAATTTCCGGTAAAGGATGAATTTTTTATTCCTTCCCTGTTCCTTATATCAAGTACAGCAGAAAGCCTGTCCCCATATCGTGCAGGGAAACCACCCGTTATCAAACTAACATCTGCAACTGCATCCGGATTGAACATACTTATAACACCATAAAGCCGGTATGGATTGAAGACCTCCACATCATCCATTATCATTAAATTCTGATCTGGGCCGCTTCCGCGAATTACAAGCTGCGAGGAAAAGTCATTCATCGCAAGAACACCTGGCAAAGATTGAAGCGTTCTTAAAATATCCTGAACTGCACCTGGTAAAATTCTGGCACTTTCCGGTTTAAGATTAATAACGCTTGTTCTTGTATCGCTTTGTTTCTGAATTTTATTCCCTACTATCTCAACCTCATCAATCTCAATTGATGTTTCTTTTAATGTAACATTCAGAATTGTAGTTCTACCATGAGAAATAAAAACATCTAAAGTATCTGTCCTATAACCAATTGCGGAAAACCTGATTTTATATTTTCCCGCCGGAAGTTTCCCAATTGCATAATCCCCATTATTATCAGTTACTGCACCTGATGCAGAATTGATTACCTGAACATTTGCACCAACAACCGGGGAATAATCATCCTTAACATTACCTCTAATGCTCATTTCCTGTGGTACTGCAATTGCAGAAAACAGTAACAGCAAAAACACTATATAAATCAATCTGTTCAAATATTAATTCGGTTATTAATTCTTTCAGGATATAATCAATACAAAGATTATAAATTTTGTTGAATTTAGGAAGGTAATTTTATTTGGAAAATTTATGACTAAATTTACAGCACTTTTCTAATCATTATTACCTGAACCACATGAATTTTTCGAAATTGAACTCAATTTCTTTGTAAAGATTTAGTATAGATTAAGTGAAAAGAAGCTTGAGTATAAACCTACTGTAATTTCATGAAATTCAGTTCCTTTTTCGCCTGGCTTAAAATTTAACCTGTACTTTGAATAGAGAGTAAACACATCATAAAATTTCACCCAGCCAACAGAAACTTCGGGACTAATTCCATTAAAGCCTTTGAAATTAGAAAACCAGTTTGCACCAATGGTTACATATTCAAATACCGGCAGTTCAAAAAGTTGTTTATACCCTAACCTGAAATAATTTCTTGTCGGTGCATCAAAAATGTAAGAGTACTCCGCTGTAAAATACCCGAACGGATAACGCGAATTCAACTTCTGAAATGAAAACAACGGAATTTCTTTTGTAAGACTGAAATATTGCTTTTCTTTGGTTATTACTAATGTTGGCGATGGAAATCCGAAGATAACGCCACCGAGACAACACATAAAAAGGTAATTTGTTTTTTCTTCTATTTTATTTTCCTGTTCACCGGGCAGGATGACTTCAAACCTTTCGCTAAGGTTCTGGTTACCTAATGAGTCTTTAACAAGTATTACAAAAGGAACAGTAGTGGAATCAAATTTTAATTTAGAAATATCTATCTCAGCTTTATGATCTTCCAAAAAATTCTCTTCGATATTAAAATCATACTTATCATGTAGAATTATTTTAGTTTTAGCGGGTGCACTTGTAACAAACGAAAGTATGAATTTATAAGGTGGTTCAGGAGTAACATAAGAATCAATCAAAAAAACCTCGATTGAATCCTGACTGACTTCTTCCTGTCCATAAACAGGCAAAGCAAGTTGCAGAATAAAAATTATGGCGAACCAAAATAACTTCTTCATATAAACCAAAATAATTTTTTTACTGATTTCAATTTAGCATGATTTAATATAAGAAGGCAATGGCTGCACATCAAAATTTACATATGAAAAAACACAGGAGTTCTTTTAGAAACTTCTGAAAAACATAAAATGTCATTCCCATGTACTTGCCTGCTCAGGCCGTTGTAGAAAAACATATTTTATCGTGGTGAGTCCCGCAAACGGGAAACCACGAAAACAAATTAAAATCATCCCTCGACTTCGCTCGGGATGCGTAATTATCAAGTTATGCAACACCCTGCTGCAAGCAGGAACGGGAATCAATAGAAATATTTATGGATTCCCACCTGCCTTGTTGCATTTATCAGCCTTTGGCTGAGGCAGGCTTTGGTGGGAATGACAGATGATATACGGATAATTTTTCAGAAGTCCCTTTTAATTAGTACCAGGCATAAAAAGTTTTATGCGTGTAAAAATATTTTCACATCCATCAATTGATTGAGTATTCAAACTCAAAATGGTATATTTTCAGCAATAAAACGGAGAAATGATTGAGAATTTTAGTAAGCAATGACGATGGAATTGATTCCATTGGAATTAGTATTCTTGCAAAATATTTAAAGGAAATTGGTGAGGTTACGGTTGTAGCGCCACAAAGAGAACAAAGCGCAGCCGGTCACTCTATTACAATGCAGGTCCCATTGCGGGTTAATAAAGTCTTTAAAAATGATGAATTGTTTGGTTATGCTGTGACCGGGACACCGGCGGATTGCATTAAAATGGGTATCCGTAATATTATGGTTACTCCACCGGATATAGTTGTTTCAGGAATTAATAACGGCTCTAATGCCGCGATAAATATAATTTATTCAGGGACTGTTTCAGCAGCAAGAGAAGCTGCTATTATGGATGTTCCGTCATTAGCATTTTCTGTTACAAATCATACTGCGAAACATTATGAATATGCAGCAAAACTTGCCTGCAGGCTTGTACCCTTGGTTCTGCAAAAGCAAAATGAAATTCCTGTTGGAACATTGCTGAATGTTAACGTACCGGATCTTCCCGAAGAAGAAATAAAAGGGATAAAACTTACAAAGCAGGGAAAATCCAAGTGGGATGATATTTACGAAGAAAGAACCGATCCTTATGGAAGAAAATACTATTGGCTTACCGGCAATCTTGTTGAAGTAGATGAAGAATTGGATAATGACCATGCCGCTATTAAAAATAATTTTGTGTCAATTACTCCAATTCATTTTGATCTGACTGATTACCCAACCTTTGAGAAAATGAGGAAATGGGAAATTGAGCATTTGCTGAATAATAAAGAATCTAAATAAAGATTTAAATAAGCGGAGAGCAGCATGAAAAGAAAATCTGTTATTTTCCAGATTGATGCGTTCACGGAAATTCCATTTAAAGGTAATCCGGCAGGAGTTACATTTGCATCAAATCTTACAGATGAAGAGATGCAGTTGATTGCAAGAGAAATGAACCTGTCTGAAACGGCATTTATCGGTACCTCTGAAAATGCCGATTATAAGCTGCGATGGTTTACTCCAACACATGAAGTTCCGCTTTGCGGGCATGCTACAATCGCATCATTACATTTTCTTAACGAACTTGATAAAATCCAGAAAAGGAATAAAATTACTTTTGAGACTTTGTCCGGTGTACTTAACTGCCCGGTAACATCTGATGAATATTCCATGCAGATACCAATTTTATCTATGGAAGAATTTGACGGATGCAACGAGGAAATAATTGAATCACTTGGATTGGAAAGAACGGCAGTTGATGATAAAATCCCTTTCATCCTTTTAGAAAATGATTACTTATATATTTATGCCGATTCATTAAAAGCTTTAAAAGAAACCGCTCCGAATTTTAGTCTTGTAAAAATATTGGGTGAAAAGTACGGATTCAAAGCTATATGCCTATTTACTTTAGAAACATTTGATACGGAAAATTTTGCCCACTCAAGATTTTTTACTCCATATTACGGAATTGATGAAGACCCTGTAACCGGTTCTGCAAATGGTCCTTTAATGCTCGTCCTTGAAAAATTAAATTTTATTAAAGAACCGCATAAAACCGTTACTAAAATATTTGAGCAGGGCGATATTATAAACAGGCGCGGCAGAGTTAAAGTAACACATTATCCTGAGACGAATGAGTTATACATCGGCGGCAAAGCTGTAACAATTATTAAAGGAGAGCTTTTTCTCTGATGTTTAATATCGATTCAATCAGTATAAATCTTTCGCCTTATTTTTTTGTAGCTCTGATTCCGGTTGTTGCATACACTATTTATGTTTACCGGTACACTATTCCGCAGGTCAATAAAACATTCAGGATATTCCTTACTGCGTTGAAAGCAACAGCATTGTTGTTGGTATTGTTCTTTTTGTTTGAACCGGTTGTGGGCATCTCAAGAAAGCTGGTTAATGAACCTGTAAACCTGATTTTTGTTGATGATTCGAAATCAATTACGATTGATGATAAGACAAACCGTAAGGAAAATCTTATTCGTTTTATTAATGATGCTTCATCTTCTGCTATATCCGGTAAAACGGAGTTTTATAAATTCGGGGATAAAACGAATCGTATTTCTGCCGATAGTGTTAAGATGCTTCCCTTTTCAGAACCAGTAACCAATTTTTCCAACCTGTTCAGTTCAATTAAAAATTACGAGAACAACATCTCATCAATCATAATAGTAAGTGATGGCGTTATTACAGATGGAGTAAACCCGGTTTACCAGGCTCAGAAAATGGGTGCACCGATATTCACTGTTGGTGTTGGAGATTCAACAAGAAAAAATAATCTTGAGATAAAAAAAGTCTTGATGAATGAATACATCTATGCAGAAACTCCTACTGGTATTAATCTTACTATTGGAAATTACGGTTATAAAAATCAAACTGTAACATTAAGTTTTTATGAAGATAATAAGCTGGTTGAAAAGCAAAATATTTCTTTAGCCGGTGAAGAGACAAGTTCGTTGAACTTAGAGTATCTGCCGAAAAATCCGGGTGAAAAGAAACTTACTTTCCAGTTGAGCGAGTTGAAAGGTGAATCTTCTGTGGCAGATAATAAGAAAGTTGTTTATGTGAACATACTTAACAACAAAATCAGAGCGTTGGTAATTGCAGGCAGTCCATCTGCAGATTTATCTTTTATAAAGCAAACATTGGCAGCCGATGAAAACTTAAAGGTATCTTCAATTACTCAAATAGCACAGGACAGATTTCTTGAGAATGTTGACCGGAACAGGTTAATAGACAGTGCCGATGTTCTTTTTCTTGTCGGCTTTCCTTCTGCACAAACAAGCAGTGCACTTCTGAATAAGGTCCTTGATGCAATTAAAGAAAAGAATAAACCAAACTTTATAGTGCTTGCAAACGGAATTGACTACTCCAAATTATTGGTGCTTCAGCCTGAGCTGCCTTTTTTCATAAAAGCTTTTTCAAACGGAACATCAGAGGTTCAACCTACTGTTACAAACGAGCAAATGGATAATCCCCTTCTTAAAAGTAATGCTGAAGATGCTTTGACTACTTGGAATAATCTGCCGCCGGTAATTAAGGATAATCATGATTTAGCGGCTAAACCTGAAAGCGAAATTTTAGTAAGAATGAAAATAAATAATATTCCTTTGAACTCACCTCTGATTGTTTCAAGAAAACTTGGAAGTAAAAAATCAATTGCTGTTCTTGCCAATGATATATGGAAATGGAAACTTCAGACTGCCGAGAAAAAATTAAACATATTCGACAGTTTCATTCTTAACAGCTTAAAGTGGATGAATACAAAGGAAGATCAGAAAGTTGTTTCTATTAAACCTGTAAAGAAAATCTTCTCATTGGGTGAACAAATTGAGTTTACAGCAGAAGTGTACAATGAAACTTTTAATCCTGTTGATGATGCTGAATTAAATGTTGATGTAAAGCTTGGTAATGATAATTTTACGGTTGAGATGAATTCTGTTGGTAACGGAATTTACGAAGGGACACTAAACGTGAACAAACCGGGTGATTACAATTTTTCCGGCCAGGCAAAAAGAAACGGAAGAGTTTTAGGCAGAGACAGCGGTAAATTTACTATTGGTGAAGTTGACATTGAAATGGTTAATACAAGAATGGATAAAGAATTTCTTATGGGGTTGTCAATTCAAACCGGAGGAAAATTTTTTACAGCAGATAATTATTCCGGACTTTTCGAATTGGTTAATGACCAAACCAGGAAAAAATCAGATTATAAAATTATTAAGAGTGAATATAACCTATGGTCGAATGAATGGCTTTTAGCTTTGGCCGTTCTGTTATTTGGTTTGGAATGGTTCTTTAGAAAAAGAAGCGGGATGATTTAAGAATAAAATAATTTCTTACTTCTACAGCATAAACACAAAGGTTGGGATTAAAAGTGAAAAAATTTTTTATATCTCTGATATTCTTTGGTGTTTCAATTAACGCTCAAGCACTCAGAGATAATTTTCAATTTGCATTATCTGATTCTACTCATTCTTTATATTCAGTTAAATCAATGAATTCAGATTACCTGAACAGCAACCAAAGGAATAGTCACTCGGCATTAAATATTGCAGGTCAGGTGGTTGCCGGATCAGCACTTGCATTTGCTTTTACCATTCCTTCTTTAACTGGTACGATTGCAGCGGTTTATGGTCACACGCCAAATGAAGCTGTTCAATATGGATTACTATTTCTAATATATTCATCATATGTTTTTGGAGCGGCAGTTGGAGTAGATTGGATATCAAGTATTGAGAACCAGAATAATTCATTACTGGAAACATTTGGATATTCAGCCATTGGCAGTGGAGCAAGTATATTATTGCTTGGAATTCTATCAACACAATATCACCAGATTCCAACCAGTGGTGTACTTACAGCTCTCTTATGCCCTGTACTGAGTTCTGTATTGTACACAACGTTAATTTCAGATTGGCCTGTGCAAAAGAAGGTAAGTCAAGAATATATTCAACCAAACCATATTCATAATTACAGGGATTTGGTTGAAGAATCAATGCAGATAAGAATTAATATTTTCCAGTTACGATTTTAGTTTTCTGACAATTAACTGGTTCTGTTTATACTCATATATTTTCTTTAAATGCTATGAAGTATTTAATAAGAAGTGTATTTGATTTCTTTTTGCCAAGATTTTGTCCTGCCTGCAAAACCAAACTTGGAAATCAGGTAGAGGTAATATGCAATAACTGCTTCTTCTCAATTCAGTTAGCATCAAAAGAAAGGCTTCAGTTTGAATATGAAAAAAAGTTTGTGCACGAGAATTTAATTTCAGGTTTTTATTCGCATTTTGTATTTGAAAAAGATAAAGCGCTGCAGCATTTAATCCATTCCCTGAAATATGAAAAGCGTTTTCAGAACGGATATTTTCTGGGTAAACAAATCGCTACCGGATTGATCCCTTTTTTCAATGAATGGAAGATTGATTTAATTATTCCCATTCCGTTGCATCCAATTAAAAAAGCAGAAAGAGGTTATAATCAATCGTATTACATTGCAAAAGGAATAACGGCAATTACTTCTGTCCCTTACAACCAAAAACTATTAAAAAGAATTCGAAATACATCTTCCCAGACTACAATGACATTAGTTGAGCGAAAGGATAATATTAATAATGCATTTAAAGCTTCAAATGAAAAAGTAATAACCTGTAAAAATCTTCTTCTAGTAGATGATGTAATAACAACCGGGGCAACAACATCAGAATGCGCAAAAGTTTTATTGGAAGCCGGAGCAAATAAAGTTTATGCGGCTTCTGTTGCTATTGCAGATTGATTCACTACTTATTTACTACCGATAATTGGAGAACACTTCACAGTTGAGCTAAATATTACCGGGATTACCCGAATTTGTTATTACCAAGATTAAAAACTCTGTGGCTCTCTGAGGTACTCTGAGCTCTCTGTGTA
>QZKB01000154.1 GCA_003599415.1 Ignavibacteriales bacterium
CTGAATAAACCGGAAATCAATCAACATATAAATTTTATTCTCGATGTAATTTTTAACGGAATACTTGTAAGGTAATTATAGGAGACAATGTGAAAAAAATATCTTTAATTATTTTCGTTCTTGCAGGCAGCATTTTTGCGCAGGTTAACGGCCTGGTATTTAATAATATGCCCGATGGTTTACGACGCCCGGAGGAATCAGGAAAGATTCTACCGGCAGATACAATCTCCCGCACAGAAATGAAACTTTCACTTAACGATGCAATCAGTCTGGCAATGGCTCAGAATAAAGATGTTCTTATTGCAAAGGAAGAATTGAAAAAAGCAGATGCGCAGATAAGCGAAGCTTACGGAAATGCAATGCCTAACCTTTCTTTCACAGGTCAATATCTAAGAAATATTCAGAAGCCGGTACTTTTTATTCCTGGCGGAACAAAATTTAATCCGAATCCAAATCCCGAAAAAATGGAATTGACCCTTAATAATAATTATAGTGCTTCACTTTCCCTAAGCCAGGTTTTGTTTAGCGCTAAAGTTAATACTGCAATACAGATTGCAAAGGAATACAATAATTACACAGAACATAACAGCCAGTCAACAAGAGAAGATGTTGTGCTATCTGTTAAGAAAGCATACTATGCAGTACTGCTTACGCAAAAAGTTGTAGACGTTACTAAAGAAGGGCTCGCATTAGCAAGAGCAACGTATGAGAACTTAGATAAATTATATAAAGAAGGAATGGCTAGTGAATTTGATTTACTCAGGGCACAGGTGCAGGTCTCCAATACCGAACCGATGGTTAGCCAGGCAGAGAATAATCTGCTGCTTGCAAAGAACGCATTAAGAAGTTTGCTTGCATTGGATTCATCCCAACCGCTTACGCTTACAGGTGATTTGATAATGGATGAAATTCCGGTAAGCATTCTTGATGAAGAAAGTTTACTTTCACTTAAAAGAAACAGCGCATTATTAGGATTGCATTCTTATGATAAAATTCTTGATAAGAATATTACAATCCAGAAATCAGATTACTACCCTACTCTTGCAGCTTTCGGCAGTTATGAATGGCAGACGCAGGATAACGGTTTTAAATTCAACGAGTATAACACTGCAAAAAGTCTTATTGTTGGCGTACAGTTAACTTATACTTTGTTCGATGGTTTTATGAGAAAATATCGGACTGAGCAGGCAATAATTGAAAAAGATAAACTTGCGCTTAACATAAAAAAACTTGAAGACGGAATTAAGATACAGGTGGACGAATCAAGATTCAGAATGAACGATGCTAAGAAAAGAGTTGAAGCCCAGGCTAAAAGCGTAGAGCAGGCGCAGAAAGCTTTATCAATTGCTGAAGTAAGATTTAAAAATGGTTTGGGTACACAGCTTGAATTAATTGATGCCCGGCTTGCTCTCACTCAAACCCAGATTAACCGTGCCCAGTCAATCTATGATTATCTTATTGCACGCGCCGACTGGGAAAAAACATCAGGGTTTAATAAGATTCAATAGTTCAGGATAACGTAATCAGAAAGAAATTAATCAGGAGTATTATAAAATGAAAAGTAGAATGGTTTATAGTTTATTATTGCTTGGAGCTTTTACTTATTTGTTCGTTGGCTGTGCCGGTAAGAAAGAAGATCCACAGGAGGAAAATAAAAAAGTTAAACGTTCGGATTCTATAGCCGTGTTTGCGGATAAAGCTAAAATTCAGAAACTAACAGTCACTAAAACTTATACTGGTACTATTGAAGGAGAACAGCAGGCTAATATTGTAAGCCAGCTTGCTGAAAGAATTGTTGAAATTCCCGTTCACGTTGGAAGTGTTGTTGGTGCAGGACAGGTTTTAATAAAGTTAGATAAAAGCGGTGCCACATCACAGTACTACCAGGCGCAAAGTAATCTGAAAAATTTTGAACGTAATCTTACAAGGATGAAAAATCTTTATGAAAGCGGTGCAGTATCAAAACAGAATTTAGATGATGTACAAACCGGTTATGATGTTGCCAAGGCAAACTTTGAAGCTGCAAAAGCTGCCGTTGAAATTACTTCTCCAATAAGCGGAGTAATAACAGAAGTAAAATTGAATCCCGGGGATTTTGCTTCACCCGGAATGCCGATTATAACTGTTGCTAAAATCAATTCGTTAAAGATAAAGCTTAGCATCGGTGAGGCTGATATTCCTTATGTTAATAACGGTCAGGTTGTTGATGTTTATTCCGAATTGAATCCGTCGGTTAAAGCTAAAGCTAAGATAAATGAAATTTCAAAATCGGCTGACTTATCAACAAGAACTTTTGAAGTGAAAGCAATTTTTCCAAACTCAAAAGATCAGTGGTTCAAACCAGGTATGTTTGCCAAGGCTGATTTAAACCTTACTTCTTCAAGAGATATGACTACTGTCCCGAGAGAATCTGTTATCTATACAAATGAAGGCCCGAAAGTATTCATTATTAAAGATGGTAAAGCTTACAGCCAGAACATTAAACTTGGATTGCAAAATGAAACTATGATTGAAGTGACGGATGGACTTACTCCCGATGCTCTTGTTGTTAAGGTTGGCATGAATAATCTTAAAGATGGTTCAGCTGTTACTCTTTCAGATGAAAACTTACTTTCTAAAAGTAACTAAAAGGAAATGATAAAATGAAATTAGCTGATGTTTCAATAAAACGCCCGGTCTTTGCAACCATGATGATCTTATCCCTGGTTGTGTTAGGACTTTTCGCGCTGACACGATTAAATGTAGATCTTTACCCGGATGTTGATTTTCCGTACGTGGTTATAACAACGGTGCTGCCGGGTGCAGGACCAGAACAGATGGAATCTGATGTT
The DNA here is from genome assembly GCA_003599415.1 of Ignavibacteriales bacterium. Taxonomy (GTDB): domain Bacteria; phylum Bacteroidota; class Ignavibacteria; order Ignavibacteriales; family SURF-24; genus SURF-24. The sequence goes on from QZKB01000154.1 coordinate 2,832, forward strand.
ACAAAGATAGTTGAAGATGCTGTAAACTCCATTGAAGGTGTTAAGCACATTGAATCCCGCTCGCAGGAAAACGTTTCGATGGTAATAATTGAGTTCAGACTTGAAATAGACAGTAAACAGGCGGCGCAGGATGTAAGAGAAAAAGTTGCAGCAGTAAGAAGTGAACTTCCCGATGATATTGAAGACCCGATTATTCAAAGATATGATCCGGCAAGTGAACCGATTATTACATTAACTGTTTCAGGTAACAGATCCGAAAAGGATTTAACAACTCTTACAAAAGATGTAATAAGAAAACGGTTTGAAAATGTGCCGGGTGTTGGTAATGTTAAATTGGTGGGTGGTGCAGAAAGAGAAATTAATGTTAATGTCGATATCGAAAGACTGAAAGCATATTCACTTTCAATTAATGATGTTATCCAGGCAATTGGTGCGGCCAATGTTGAAATACCGGGTGGAAATCTTAACCAGGGTTCAAGACAGTTGCTTTTAAGAACGATGGGAAAATTCAAGGACATTAAGGATTTCGAAAGCATTATTATTGTAAACGATAAAGGTAATATTGTAAGACTAAGTGAGATTGCACAAGTTATAGACGGTGTTAAAGAAAGAACAAGCGTTTCCCGTTTTAACGGAAATACTGCGGTTGGTCTGCAGATCTTAAAGCAATCAGGTTCTAACACAGTCCAGGTTGCAAATGAAGTCAGTAAACAGATAGAAAAATTAAAGGCCGAATTACCCGGTGACGTAAAAATCTCAATGGCTCAGGATAATTCAGTTTATATCCGCGATACAATTAATGATGTACTCTTCGATATATTCTACGGCGGATTACTTGCTATTATTGTTATCTATTTATTCCTTGCAAACTGGAGGAGTACAATAATTAGTGCACTGGCTTTGCCTTCATCCATAATTGCGACTTTTTTTGCAATGTATATTTTTGATTTTACTTTAAACATGATGTCCCTGCTGGCGCTTTCACTTGCGGTCGGTTTGCTTATTGATGATGCCATTGTGGTAATTGAAAATATTTACCGCCACCTTGATAAAGGCGAAACTCCGTTTGAAGCGGCAAGGGCTGCAACTGAAGAAATAGGACTTGCAGTTCTTGCAACAACATTTACAATTATTGCGGTGTTCATTCCCGTTGCGTTTATGCAGGGTATTGTTGGAAGATTCTTTTTTGAATTCGGTATAACTGTATCAATTGCAGTTCTTGTTTCTCTGTTTGTTGCTTTTACTTTAACTCCAATGTTATCTTCAAGATGGTTAAACGTGGAAGATGAACATCTTACCAAGTCAAAGAACATTCTTAAAAATATCCTTTACTACTTTAATTATTATTTCAACAAGATGAACGTTGGTTACCGGAAAATTCTTGCCTGGTCTTTAGGGCATCGTAAAACTGTTGTAATTGGTTCAATATTTATTTTCATCGGCAGCTTAATGCTTGGTGGAATGGTTGGATCAGCATTCTTCCCGGAAACAGATAATTCCGAATTCTATCTTAATGTTGAAGCTCCGGTCGGTTCTTCAATTGATCAGACAGACAGAATTTGTAAGGCGATTGAAGATAAAGTAATTAAGCGTTCTGAAGTAACAAGTGTGCTTACAACAATAGGTGGCGAGAATACATCTGCAAACCGCGCACAACTTTTTGTTAAGCTGGTTAAGAAACACGAGCGTGAAAAAGGTGTTAGCATTCTGATGAATGAATTACGAAAGGAACTTAAAAGTATTCCCGGCACAAAGTTCGATTTCCGTACTGAAAGCGGTCCGGGCGGAAACGAACAACCAATTACATTCAGCATCAGGGGTGAGGACTTAAACAAAATAAATGTAATTGCCGAACAGGTTAAGGACATTACCAAAAATACCGATGGTGCAATGGATGTTTCTACAAGTCTTGAAGCTTCCAAACCTGAAGTAAGAGTAAGCATCGACCGGGATAAAGCTTCAGACCTTGGAGTAAATGTTTATTCAATTGCAACATCAGTAAGGGCAATGGTGGACGGGTACGTAACAACCAAGTACCAGGAAGGTAACGAACAATACGATGTAAGAGTAAGATTAAAAGAAACTAACCGTAAATCTATTTCCGATATACAGAACCTGATGATTATGAGTTATAAGCAGGGACCAAACAATGAAAAAATTAATGTGAGACTTGGCGACATTGCTAATGTTTATGAAGGTACCGGTCCTTCCATTATTAACAGGTATAACCGCCAGCGTGAAATAAGAGTTGGCGCTAATATTTATGGAAGATATATGGGAGAAATACTTGGTGATATTCAGAAGGAAACCGCAAAATTAAACTTGCCGGCAGGCTATAACATTCATCTTATAGGTGAAGCAGAAATGCAGGAAGAATCTTTTCTTAACATTTTCGTATCGCTATTGCTCGCAATTATATTTGTGTATATAATTCTTGCAATGCAGTTCGAAAGTTTCATGCTGCCGTTCAGTATCATGCTTTCATTGCCGATGTCCATCATTGGTGCTGTGCTTGCATTACTTGTTTCCGGAAGCGCTATGTCAATCATTTCGCTCATCGGTATAATAATGCTGATGGGTCTTGTAACCAAGAATGCAATCCTTCTTGTTGATTATACTAATGTTATGCGCGAGCGCGGTTTATCAAGAACCGATGCTTTGCTTGAAGCAGGTCCGACAAGGCTTCGCCCTATTTTGATGACTACTCTTGCAATGATATTCGGTATGTTCCCTGTCGCATTCGGATTTGGTGAAGGTTCGGAATTCAGATCGCCTATGGGCCAGGCTGTAATTGGCGGACTTATAACATCAACCTTATTAACACTGCTAATAGTACCGGTTGTTTATACTATACTTGATGATTTCTCGGTAACAAAAATTAAAAATGCTTTCGGCAGAATTTTCTCTTTAGGTAAAAAGAAAGAAATATTGCCCGTCACCGAACCGGTTTCAAATAAATAGTTTATATTTGTGGAGACGCATTTAATGTGTCTCCACATTTATCAACAACATTGGGTGCATCATGAAAATGACCTTTTTAGTCTACCGTGACATTCTTGATGACAGGGTTGATTCCCTCCTGCAAAAAGCCGGGGTTGATTTTTATACCGAATGGGAAAATGTAAAAGGTAAAGGACACGAAACCACTCCTCATCTTGGAACAAGGACTTTCCCCGGATTTAATTGTGTCAGGATGATTGCATTTGAGAATGAAGAACAACTCGAGCTTGTAATCAATCTTATCAAACAGTTAAATTCAGAAATTAAAAACAAAGACGATTACGCAAGGTTGTTCCAGCTTCCTTTAGAAAGAATCTTGTAATTCTTCCTTTAACAGATTTTCTGTATTTAAGGGAAACCGGGATTATTAATCTCCTGTTGTTATACCACTTAAATCTAAAGATCGAAGTCCGGCAGTATCAAAGAAAGTTTTATCTTGATAGAATTAAAATATTTCATAATTTAATTCTTGAATTATTCAGGAAGGATATAAATTGAAAAAAGTACTAATTTTCTTTCTTACAGTATTAGTTTACCAGGCAGGATTTATTTTCCCGCAGGAAGCAAAAAATTTTACAAGGGTAATGACTTATAATATCCGTTACGCCGGTGATGTAAAAAGCGCAGGTGTTAATGCCTGGGAATACAGGAAAGACCCTGTTGCAAAAACAATCCGTTTTAATAAACCTGATATTGTCGGGGTTCAGGAAGCGTTGAAAATTCAGCTTGATGATTTTAAAATACTTTTGCCTGGTTATATTCAGGTTGGCGTTGCAAGAGATGACGGGAAAGAAGCCGGTGAGTATTCTGCACTTCTAATAAATAAAAATAAATTTAAAGTGCTTGATAACTCAACCTTCTGGCTTTCTGCTACTCCCGATAAACCATCAATGGGCTGGGATGCAGCCTGCATGAGAATTGTAACATGGGCAAAGCTTAAAGATGTGAATACAAAAAAAATCATTTACGCTTTCAATACTCATTTTGATCATATGGGGACAGAGGCAAGAAAGAACAGCGCAATTTTACTAAAGAAAAAGATTAAGGAAATTGCAGTGAATAACCGGTTTGTTCTAACCGGAGATTTTAATTGTAAAATTGATTCCGAACCGTATAAGATTTTAACTGATAAAGAAATGCTTCCTCAACTGTTTGATTCTGAATTTCTTTCTGAGAACGGTAACTACGGAATGGATGTTTCATTCAATAATTTCACTGATGAACTTGAAGCCGGTAACAAGATTGATTTTATTTTTGTAAGCAGCAAATTAAAGGTATGGCAGCATGCCGTCTTAGGTGAAAAGATGAATGGCAGATATCCATCCGATCATATGCCGGTGGTTGCTGATATTTATTTACCCTAATTCCAATCAATAATCATTGGTCATTCTACATTGGTTATTGGTTATTCATCATTCAAACGGTGATTGTAATTCAATTGTAACTCGGTGGTAATTCAATTGTCATTTAGTTGAAATTCAATTGAAACTCGGTGGTCATTCGATTGTCATTTGTTGTCATTAAGTTGCAGAGGTGCAAACCTACTGTTAGTAATCCATCATTCGATATTAAAGCGTCAACTTGCAACATTGCACTCTTGCTACCGTGCACCAGTCCATTCTTGCATACAGGATTACTTGTAGTCTCAACGGTGACTCAATTGTAAGTCTATGGTCAATCAATTGTAATTCGGTGGCAACTCAATTGTAATTTGTTCTCATAATTTATAAAAGTGCAAGCCTACTGTTAGTAATTCATTATTCCTTACTTGCCTGGACAGGCCGTTGCAGTGAATCATATTTTATCGTGGTGAGTCCCGCAAAGCGGGAAACCACGAAAACAAATTAAAATCATCCCTCTCCGCCGCGGCGGATTCGCTCGGGATGCGTAGTTATCAAGTTATGCAGCAGCCTACTGCAGCAAGCAGATTCAATATTGTAAGGGCTTTCTAAAAAGTAGTGTAGCTGTCATTGCGAGGAGTATAACGACGAAGCAATCTATTCCATTAACATAAAAATGAGATCACTTCGCTTCTCTCGTGATGACAATTTAACTTTTTGGTCAGCACTCTTTTTTTATACGGAAATGCCCGCCGCTTAGTTGAACATCTGCAACTGCAAATCATTGACTAATCGTATTGACATAACTATCTCATTTCGGTAAGTTGAAAAAGAAATTTTTCACTTCTTAATAAGGTTATTACTGTTCCTTATATAAAATATTATTTACTGTACAATCTTAATTATTTGACATAAACGTGGCATTGTATGCAGAACATTTTTGAAAAATATATTCATTCTATTTCTAAAAAATTCGTACACTTAGAAACAAGTGAGATGGGTTACCGAACCGACTTTGAGATTCTATTAAAAGAAATCTTTGAGTCAATAAATGTTAGACGAATAGATCATGATGCAAAAGCAAAACAAGGAAATAAGCCTGACTTTGTTATTCTTAAATACGATGTACCAATTTTGTATATCGAGGCAAAAGATATAGGAGTTAATTTAGATAAGGTAGAAAAGTCCGAACAAATGATAAGATACTTTGGATACGCAAACTTAGTACTTACCGATTATTTGGAATTCAGATTTTACAGAAACGGTTTGAAATATAATGAACCAATTAAGATTGGAACCTACGATGTTAAAAGCCGCACTATTACGTCTTTCCCTGATAGTTATGATCATGCTTCAAAAACATTACTTGACTTTGCTCAATCGCATAAAGAACCTATTCGTTCTGGTGAACACCTGGCGAAAATTATGGGAGGTAAGGCTCAAAGAATACGTGACAATGTTAAACAGTTTCTATCAACTGAATCAGAAAAAAATACTGAAATACTAAGAGTATATAAAACTATAAAAAAACTTCTTGTACATGATTTAACGAAAGATTCGTTTGCAGATATGTATGCTCAAACACTTGTTTACGGATTATTTGTTGCTCGTTATCATGATGATACTCCTGAAAATTTTAATCGAAGAGAAGCACGGGATTTAGTCCCAGCATCGAATCCATTTCTCAGACATTTCTTTGACCACATAGTCGGAACTGATTATGATAAACGCTTGGAATATATTGTTAATGAATTGTGTTTGGTTTTCTCACATGCTAATGTCCCTCTTCTAATGAAACAATATTTCCAGGATGACTTATGGGGAAAAACTCATGAGGGACCTGATCCCGTTATACATTTTTATGAGGATTTTTTAAAAGAGTATGATGCTGACCTTAGGAAGAAACTTGGAGCTTATTATACTCCATTACCTGTAGTCAGATTTATTGTGCGTTCGGTTGATTATCTGCTTGAAAAAGAGTTTGGTCTTTCTAATGGTTTAGCTGATACTTCAAAATCTGCAGACAATATTCATCGCGTTCAGATCCTTGATCCTGCAGTAGGAACCGGAACATTTATAAGTGCTACTATTCGCATAATTTATGATCGTTTATTAAAAGGCGGTCAGATAGGTCGCTGGCCTGCATATGTACATAATGATTTACTGCCGAGACTACACGGTTTTGAGTTAATGATGGCACCTTATACTATAGCTCACTTAAAACTTAGTATGGCTTTTAAAGAAACAGGATTTAAATATTTCAACAGGCGGCTTGGTATTTATCTTACAAATTCTCTTGAAGAAAGCGATTTGATTGGAGATTTGTTTTCCAGCTTTGGTTTTGCAGAAAGTATTGCTCAAGAATCAAAAGAAGCGGCAACAATAAAAAATGAAACTCCAATTATGGTTGTAATTGGCAATCCACCATACAGTGTAAGTTCTTCTAATAAAGGAAAGTGGATTACCGATTTAATCCAGGATTATAAAAAAGAATTGAATGAAAGAAATATTCAGCCACTTTCAGATGATTATATTAAGTTCATTCGTTTTGCTGAACATTTTATTGAGAAAAGTAAAACCGGTATTGTTGCAATGATTACAAATAATACTTTTATTGATGGAATTATACATCGACAAATGAGAAAACATTTGCTTGAAACATTTAGTGATATTTACATTCTCGATCTTCATGGAAGTTCAAAAAAAGTAGAAAAAACTATTGAGGGAGCCGCTGATAAAAATGTTTTTGATATTCAGCAAGGTGTAGCGATATCTATTTTTTTAAGAAAGACAAAGGAAAAACAAGATTTAGCAACTGTTCACTGGGCTGAACTTTATGGTAATCGTCAATATAAATTCGATAGTTTAAATGCATATAATCTTGACAAAATTAGTTGGCAAAGACTCATTATTAGCGAACCTTATTATTTCTTTGCCCCAAAGAATTTCACCTCGGTTGATGAATATAAAGAAGGATTTAAGGTTGATGAGTTATTTTCTAAAAATTCAATGGGTATTGCAACAGCACGCGACGATCAACTTATAAAATTTACTAAGTCGGAGATTCAAAAATTAATTGATGATTTTCTACAATTAAATAAAAAAGAGTTCTTACATAACTATAATTTTCCAAGAGAAACTGAAGATTGGCAATATGATAATGCAAAAAAAGATTTATCAAAAACTCATATAAGTTCTATTTCATATAGGCCATTTGATAATCGCTGGACAATTTATTCTGGAAATGCTAAAGGTGTAATGGCAAGACCTAGAGGAGAAGTTATGAAAAACTTCCTGCATAAAAACATTGCTTTGAACTTATGTAAAAACATTAGAAAACTTTATAATCCAATTTTCATTTCTGAATACATTAGTGATAAGTCTCTTCTTTCTTCTTTAGATAATTCATATACTTTTCCACTTTATCTCTTTTCTAAAGACGGAACTAAAGTACCAAACCTAAAAAAAGAAATAATGGGAAAAATTGAAAATATTATTGGGAATACACAGCCAGAAAATATTCTAGATTATATCTATGCCGTATTGCATTCACCAAGTTATCGTGAAAAATATAAAGAGTTCTTAAAAATAGATTTTCCGCGTATACCATATCCAAAAGATTCTAAAACCTTTAAAGAACTTGTTTCGTTTGGTAGTGAACTTCGTTTATTGCATTTATTTGAATCCCCGAAGGTAAATCGTTTCATTACAACCTTTCCAGTTGAAGGTTCTGATATTGTCGAAAAGATTATATATAACACCGAGAAAGTCTATATAAATGATAATCAATATTTTGGAAATGTTAAGGAATCAGTTTGGAATTTCTACATTGGAGGTTATCAACCAGCACAAAAATGGTTAAAAGATAGAAAGAATAGAAAACTTACAAATAGTGAAATTGAACACTATCAAAAAATAATTGTGGCATTAGATGAAACAGATAGAATTATGAAGGAAATTGACAAGATTGAGATATAGGTCTTAAGTTCAAACCGATCAATCATCTTGAAAGACTTTATTATAAATATCAAAAGATATAGGTTGAATCATCATGAAAAATTTATTTTTTACTCTATCCCTTGCACTCCTAGCAACTAATCTTTTTGCGCAAACGGAAACTGCTGTTTATAAATCCGTTGCTGATAAGTTTGAATATTTTTATAACAACGACAAGCCCGACAGCGTGTTTGCTTTGTTTTCAAAGGAGATGAAAGAATTTTTACCTTTGAACAAAACGACTGACTTTTTACGTGGTTTAAAAACCCAGATGGGCAAAATTACCCGGCGACAATTTGTTAAATATGAAAACAACACTTATGCTTCTTACAAAACAAATTTTGAAAAAGCAATATTAGCTCTGAACATTTCAGTTGATAATGATTCAAAAATTAATGGATTATTCGTAAAGCTTTTTACCGAAGATAGCTTAGCTGTAATTGAACGTAACATTACTAAGCTGATACTTCCTTTCAAAGAGGAATGGACTGTTGTATGGGGCGGTGATACAAAGGAATTAAATTATCATGTTCAAAACCAGGCGCAGAAAAATGCTTTCGATTTTGTAATTACGGACGATAAAGGAAATTCCTTTAAGACCGACGGCAAAATAAATGAAGATTATTATGCCTTCGGAAAAGAACTGATTGCACCCTGCGATGGCGATGTAGTTTTAGTCGTCGATGGTATCAAGGATAATAAACCGGGAATTATGAATCCGGTTTATCTTCCGGGCAATACTGTTATAATAAAAACGGCGAACAATGAATTTCTTTTCTTCGGTCATTTCAAACAGCATTCAATTAAAGTTGCCGAAGGAGAAAAAGTTAAACAGGGACAGCTGCTTGGCCTTTGCGGCAACTCGGGAAATTCATCTGAAGCACATTTACATTTTCATATTCAGAATACAGAAGATTTGAATGCTGCTACAGGCATTAAATGTTACTTTGATAAGCTGTTGGTAAACGGCGAGGTAAAAACAGACTATTCACCAATTCAGAAGGATAAAATTAAAAGCGAATAAAGATGACAAAGACAGTTTTGTAATCAGTTAATTACAAGTGTAATCTCAGGTTAATCTAAAATTTTCTTTACCCGTCCAACTTCACCGGTTTCCAGACGGACTTTTATTCCATGCGGATGTTTTGGTGAATTGGTTAAAATATTTTTTACGAATCCTTCCGTCAATTCACCTGTTCTCTGATCTTCCTTAAGTACAATAGCAACAAAGGCCCCGGGTTTTATATCCCCGCGTTTTGTTCCGTCCATATTTTTTTAACTCTTTTTTCTGCTCCATGGTTTGCTGTACCATTTTCTTTTCACTGGCTTAGATGTATTGGCAGAATCAATTTTTTTAATACTGCTTTTATCTGTCAGAGGTTTAGAAACTGTTTGCTTTGGAACTACTGTAACATTAGGAGTTCTATCTGCCATCGCGTAAGGATGATCCTTAACTATCGGGATTGGTTTAGAGATAAGTTTGTTTATATCTTTCAGATAAGCTTTTTCTTCAACATCACAGAATGATATTGCAACTCCGCTTAATCCTGCCCTGCCGGTCCGCCCAATGCGATGGACATAAGTTTCAGATATATTCGGCATTTCAAAATTTATAACATGGGATAGTTCATCAATATCAATTCCTCGCGCAGCAATATCTGTTGCAACAAGAACCCTGGTTCTTTTTGATTTAAAATTACTTAATGCGCGTTGCCGGGCATTCTGGGATTTATTTCCATGAATTGCTTCGGTTTGTACTTTTGCTTTTAATAAAAAACGGGCAACATTATCTGCACCATGTTTAGTCCGTGTAAATACTAATGCCGAATCAATTGAATTATCTTTTAAAAGATGTAGCAGAAGATTTCTTTTGTCCTGTTTGTTTACAAAATACACTGACTGCTCAATCGCTTCAACAGTCGGATGTTCTGGTGTCACTTCAATTTTAACAGGATTTGTTACGATGGTGTTTGCAAGTTTTATTATTTCTACCGGCATTGTAGCAGAGAAAAATAATGATTGTCTTTTTGCCGGAAGCTTAGAAATTATTTTCTTAACATCATGAATAAATCCCATATCCAGCATACGGTCGGCTTCATCAAGCACAAACATTTCAATATGCTTAAGGCTGATATAATTCTGGTTCATCAGATCGAGTAGTCTGCCCGGAGTAGCAATAAGTATATCCACGCCTCGTTTTAATTTATCTGTCTGGCTTCTCTGGGGCACACCGCCAAATATTACAGTGTTATTCAGGTTAGTATATTTTCCATAGGCAGAAAAGCTTTCACCTATCTGGATAGCAAGTTCGCGTGTCGGAGTAACAATAAGCGCTTTAATATTTCTCTTTAGATTGTAATCGGATTTTTTATTATAAAGGATTTGCAGAATAGGAACAGCAAATGCTGCGGTTTTACCAGTGCCGGTTTGTGCACAGCCTAACAAATCCCTTCCTTCCATTACAACTGGAATTGCCTGCATCTGAATTGGTGTTGGTATTGTGTAACCTTCTTGCGCTAAAGCTTTTTGTATAGGTTTAATAAGATTTAATTTATCGAACGACATTAATTTAGTTCTTCCTTTTTTTAAGACCAGTCAGGTAAAAATTTTTTGGATTTGAAACAGCGGTCTGATGATATAAAATTTATTAAGAATAGCAGTAAAATTTTTGGAAAGCATATTTTTAATAATTACGTGTTAAAAATACGGTAATTAAACTACATCTCCAAAGTGAAGACTCTTTATCAAATGCCCTAAATTCCTAAATAGAAAATGAACACTCTTATTTATTTTTAACAAAACTCACCCCAACCTGCTGTTGCAGGTTTTCCCCTCTCTTGCCAAGAGAGGGGATATTTGTCGTTTCATTAGCGAGGGGTGAGTTAAAATACTACTTCTTGTTTTTCACCCATTTAGTGAATTCTTTTTGTTCTTCTCACTTATTTATTCCCAGTAGATTTATTTATTCCTAGAATTCTAAATCGGAATTAAGATATGAATATCAGACTCAATTGAAGGAAACATTGTTTTTTTAGGTTTTAAGCATAATTCCTTACAATGAAAAGAATGCTTTGAAATATTTTTACAAATAATTCTTACAACTGATTTGAAACCTGAGCTATATTTGTATAATTGAATTATAAAAATTTAAATGAGAAATAAATGATTAAGCGTGTTTGTGTATATTGCGCATCCAGCGCAAAAATTAATAAAATATATTTTGATGCAACCGAAAAACTTGCTAGCTATCTTGCAGATGAAAATATTGAAGTGGTCTGCGGCGGCGGCTCATCAGGACTAATGGGTAAACTTGCCGATACTATGCTTGCAAAAGGCGGAAGAATAATTGGAATTATGCCCCGCTTTATGAAGGAGGTTGAATGGTGCCATACGAATTTAACAGAAATTCATTTAACAGAAACGATGCACGAAAGGAAGCAGAAATTTTTAGAGAACACAGACGGATTAATTACTCTTGCCGGTGGCTGCGGCACTTTAGAAGAACTGCTTGAGGCAATAACACTAAAAAGATTGGGGCTCTTTACGAAACCCATTGTCATATTAAATACGAACGGATATTATGAACCGCTGAAACAAATGTTAGATAAATCAATTGAAGAAAATTTTATGTCCGAGCTTCACCGCAAAATGTGGGCGTTTGTAAATGAACCTGAAGATGTACTTAAAGCATTAAACGAAGCACCGGAGTGGAATGCAGACTCAATTGAGTTTGCCGTAATAAAGTGATGAGTTTATTCCATCAAAGATTAAATTAACGTTCATTTAACCGCTTAACTTTTTTCATATTAAAGTTAATCTATTACTTGCCTTTAATAAATGGCATATATTTTTTATCTGCAACTAGAATGTGGTTTACAAGCCATTCCTTAAGAAAGTTTAAAATGTCTAATGCTGTCATTCTGCTTGTAAGATTAAAATTATTCCTGTAGTCACTCACCCTGGCAACAAACTTTTCGTGTTCAGCAAGATGATTCTCAATATCAGGGTACTCATATTCCTTCATTAACTTTTCTTCATCCGCAAAATGATTCTGACTGTAGCTAAGTAATTTTGATACAAGGTCATCAACAATTTCTTTGGACCTTCCAGTTTGGATACTTTCATGCAGATTATTTGCATATTCAAAAATCATTTTATGTTGCTCATCAATAATATCATTATTGACAGAGAATTCTGTTGTCCAGTTAAAATACGGCATATCAAACTCCGATGATTTTATTCTCCTCTGTTAATTTAAAAAGATACTCGCCAAGCATTTTATCTTTACCTGCAACGTGATTAATAAACCAGTCCTTAATAAAATTAAGGATCACATTACCGTTTACAGCCGGGTCATCCATCAGCATTTCCTGGTACTCAATAAGTTTTCTTGTAAACCTGTCGTGTTCAATCTTATGCGAATAAAAGTTGGGGTAACTGTTATTCAGCATATATTTTTCTTCAGTATGAAAATGTTTTGTTCCGCTTGATATAAATACTTTAAGCAGTTCATTGAATTCATCATATTTTTGTTTTGAATATTTGCGGTATAGTTTATTTGCGAATTCAACAATTGCTTTATGTTCGTCATCTATCTGTTGAAATTTTGTTACTTCACTCTCTGTAAATTCAAGCAAGCTCATTTTGTTTGCACCTTTCTTTTATAGTTCACCGATGTCTTCATTCCAAAGTTCCGGGTTAGAACTAATAAAATCATTCATTAAAGTTTTGCACTCATCAAGATCAAGATCAATAACAGTAACGCCGTGGGATTCCATAAATTCTTTAGAACCGGGAAAAGTTTTTGATTCACCAGCATATACTTTTTTAATTCCAAACTGAACAATAGCCCCGCCGCATAAATAGCAAGGCATAAGTGTAGAATAAAGGATTGTATCTTTATATGAACCGATTCTTCCAGCATTTCTAAGGCAATCAATCTCAGCATGAATAACCGGATCATCATCCTGAACGCGTTTATTGTGCCCTCTTCCGATTATCTTTCCATCTTTAACAAGAACGGAACCTATCGGAATTCCTCCTTCCTTAAGTCCCTGTTTAGCCTCCTCAATGGCAGCCATCATAAAATTATCCAAAATTTCCTCCGAAAAATTCTTATTTAATTTTTAGCTTCCTTTTAATATAAAATCAATTACAAATACTACAGAAACAAAATACATCAAAGGATGAACCTCTTTAAATTTACCGAGCAGCATTTTAATTACAGTATAAGTAATAAAACCAATCCCGATTCCGTTAGAAATACTGAACGTAAGCGGAATAGTGATGAAGGTTAGAAAAGCCGGGAAAGTATCCTCAAGAGATTTAAAATGAAGCTCAGATAAAATAGACATCATCAAAAAACCAACTACAATTAACGCGGCAGAAGTTGCCTGCACTGGCACCATTCCTACAATAGGAGTAAAAAATATTGCAAGTAAAAATAAAATTCCTGTTACCACGGAAGTAAAACCAGTACGCCCTCCCTGGGCAACACCAGAAGCACTTTCAATATAAGTTGTAGCAGAACTTGAGCAGAATACTCCGCCCAGTACTGCGCCAAGTGAATCTACTATTAAAATTCTTTTTAACCGTGGAATATCACCTGACTTACTTATGTATTGCGCAATGCTGCCGATTAAAATTATTGTACCCATCGTATCGAAAAAATCACTTAGAAAAAAAGAAAATATTGCTGCAGCATAATTCCATTTCAATGCACCAAGCACATCTGCATGGAATAAAGTTGAAAAAACATTCCCCTGGAAATCTGTAAATACTCTGTCGGGTAAAGCGGTAATTGTTGTACCGTTGGCATTCTTAAAAAACAAACCTAAAACTGTTGTAATTAAAATTCCGTACAATATAGAACCGTTAACCTGTTTAATAACCAGGAAAGATGTAATCAACACCCCGATTGTAGAAACAACCACACCCGGGGATTTAAAATTTCCAAGAGTTAAATAAGTTGCCGGATCAGAAACAACAAATCCTCCGTCCTTTAAACCTAAGAAGACAAGGAACAATCCAATGCCAACACCAATTGCTCTTTTAAGGTCCATCGGAATTGCTTTCATTATTGCTTCGCGAAGGTTTGTAAGAACTAAAACAAGAATAAGCACACCTTCTATTACAACCATTCCCATTGCAACCTGCCAGCTTACATTAAGACTCTTTACTATTCCATAAACAAGAAACGCATTTAGTCCCATACCGGCTGCAAGTGCAAACGGATAATTAGTTAAAAGACCCATTAATATTGTAATCAATCCGGCTACAAGGCAAGTTGAAACGACAGTTGGTTCAAGAGGAATACCGGCGGCTTTAAGGACAGACGGATTAACGAAAATGATATAAGCCATTGTCATAAACGTAGCAATACCGGCTAATATCTCGGTCTTAATATTTGTATTATTTTCCCTGAACTTAAAATACTTTTCCAACATAAATACACCAGTGTTTTTAGGTGAATATCAGTGGGTAAATA
>QZKB01000016.1 GCA_003599415.1 Ignavibacteriales bacterium
TGAGAAGAATATTTTTGACAATACTTTGTTTTGCAGGAATTTTAAATTCACAGGATATGAGGCAATATGCTTCAAATTCTCTTTTCTCTGATTATAAAGCTATAAGACTTGGTGATGCAATTACAATAATTGTAATAGAATCATCTACGGCATCAAACGAAGCACAGACGGCAACCACTAAAAATAGCGATATTGGTTTAACTGCAGAGGGTGGAGTTGGTTCATCAAAAATACCCACAATCGATGTTGCTCTTGGATCTAAGAATGATTTCCAGGGTTCTGGTTCTACTAAATCAGTCGGAAATGTTTCCACCAAAATCAGTGCGATGATTGATTCAGTTTATGATAATGGAAATCTTAGAATCAAAGGAAGTAGAAAGATTGTTATAAATGGTGAAGAACAAATTATAAGAATAAAAGGAATTGTGAGACCAATAGATATCCTTACAGATAATTCAGTTCTCTCTTATAATATTTCCGAGGCTGAAATTGTTTTTGAGGGAAATGGAATGATAGAACGAGCACAAGGTCCTGGCTGGCTAACAAAATTATTTCACTGGCTTTTTTAGGTGATAAAATGAAAAAAGTATTAATTATAATTCTTATTTGTCTTAGTCCGTTAGGCTTGCTAGCCCAAAGGATTAAAGACGTTTCATTTTTTAAGGGATCAACTTCTGAGCAGTTGATTGGTTATGGTTTGGTTGTTGGTTTAGCTGGAACAGGGGATAGCTACCGTTCAACTTTTACTGTACAGTCCGTTGTAAGTATGTTAAAAAGATTTGGTATTACTGTCCCCGATGTAAATCTTAGAACAAAAAATATTGCTGCAGTTATGGTCACTGCAAATGTAAACAGTTATTTAAAGAGCGGTTCTAAATTTGATGTAAACGTTTCTTCTATGGGAGATGCAACAAGTCTTATGGGAGGCACATTACTAATGAGTCCACTTTCAGGTAGAGATGCTGTTTTATATGCTTTATCCCAGGGTCCGGTTTCCATTGGCGGTTACGATGTTAATACATCTTCAGGTGGGAGGGTTGCAAAGAACCATGCCCTTAGTGGTAGAATTCCAGGCGGAGGTATTTTAGAAAAAGAACTGCCAACTTTTGAACTTGACAGTCTTGAAGTTCAGATCATATTGAATTCGCCAGATTACACAACAGCAAATAATATCGTTTCGGCAATAAACCAACAAATTGGTCAGGATGCAGCTCTTGCAGTAGATGCTTCAGAAATTAAGGTAAAAATACCAACTGATAAACAAAATAATATTCCCCAGTTTTTAGCTCAGCTCGAAGCGATTCAAGTCCAGACTGACGTAGTAGCTAAAGTAGTTTTGAATGAGAAAACTGGAACTGTTGTAGCTGGCAGTAATGTAAAAATTCTTCCAGTTACAATTTCGCATGGCAGCTTAAAAATAAACATTAAATCATATCCTATGATTTCACAACCCGGTGCATTTTCAGGAGGTAATACAACCTTATTTAATAATTTAGTCCCTTCCGTGGAAAAAGAAAACAGTAATGTTGTATCAATAAACGGTGCCTCAAATGTTCAGGAAGTTGCGGCTGCTCTTAACTCTCTTAAGGTAACACCAAGAGATATAATTGCAATTTTCCAGGCCATAAAGGAAGCGGGCGCTTTACAGGCAGAGTTAGTTATTATATAATATGATGTGATGACATGGACGAGATAAACCTAAAAATAACAAATCCGGAAAAACATCTGCAGGAAATGCAGAATATAAGTTCTAAAATTTCTCCGGAACGAAAGGAAAAACTTGCTAAAGCCGCTAAAGATTTTGAAAGTCTTTTAACCCAGATGATGTTGAAAAGTATGAATAAGACAAATGGCGGTATGTTTGGTGATGAAGAAGGTGACCAGTTTGGCGGTGATGTTATGGATACAATCTTTGAATCCGAAATTTCAAAATACATGACGGAATCAAAAAGTCTTGGAATTGCACAGATGATCTATAAAAATATGACCGGCGAAGACTTGCCGGATTTACGGGTAGAAACGCGCAGCATCAACAAAGAAAAAGCAATGGAGTTTATTAAACACTTTAAACCGGAAAGCCCGGCAGTTACGCCAAGCAACAAATCACTTGAACGCCTGGAAAAATATAATTCAATAATAGATAATGCTGCAGGAAGTTTTGGAGTTGATTCTAAAATTATTAAATCAATTATTTTGGCGGAATCTGCAGCAAATGAAAAGGCTCATTCAAGTGCTGATGCAAAAGGTTTAATGCAATTGATGAATGGTACCGCATCTGATATGGGTGTTAAAAACGTCTGGGATCCGGTTCAAAATATTAATGGCGGCACTAAATATTTTTCCCAATTACTACGACAATATAATGGAGATTTGAAGCTGGCCCTGGCTGCATATAACGCCGGCCCCGGAAATGTTGATAAGTATAACGGAGTTCCGCCTTTTGATGAAACAAAGACTTACGTTACAAGAGTTTTAGGTTACTTAAACTATTTTGAAGGATAACTATGAATACAAAAGAGATACTTAATTGCCTGAATAATGAAGCCGGTATTCTTTTAAATCTGAAAAACACGATTATTGAAAAGCAGAAGGCTCTTATTGCTTCAGATGGAAACGGGATTGATTTATTAAGCCATACCGAAGAATCCTTGCTTGCTGGGCTTAGAAAAAGCGAAACTGAAAGATTAACTCTTCTTCATAACCTGAAGGAAGAATTCAGATATATGGAAGAAACCAACCAGCAGCCTAAACTTAGCCAGATAATAAAAGGTAAAGTTGTTAAAGAAGAGTTGGAAAAAATAAGTTCTGCAGAAGAATATGTAAGAAACCTTGTTAAAGACATTAAAGAAATCAACAGGCAGAACCAGTTGTTGATTCAAAACTCGCTTGAGTTTATAAACGAAACAATTTTAGCCTTACTTGGAAACAGAAAAAAATCATTTGTTGATAAAAAAGTTTAATCAGTTACTATGAGTATAAGTAAATTATTAAATATATCCCAGAGGAGCTTGTTTGTTTACCAAAAAGCTTTGGAAGTAACCTCTAACAATATTGCCAATGCAAGCGATCCAAACTTTTCAAGGCAAAGAGTAGACTTTTCAGCGCTCCAGGCAAATACTGCCGAAACACTTGCCGTAGGTGATGGAGTTGAAATTTCCGATATCAAACGTTTGAGAGATCAGTTTACGGAAAATCAGATTATCGCTTATACGCAGAGTGATTCGTATAATGAGAAGAAAGCCGAACTTCTGTCAAATCTTGAATCGGTTCTTTCAGAACCGAGTGATCTCGGACTTTCAAATTTACTTGGTGAATTTTTTAATTCCTGGGAAGAGTTAAGTGTTAATCCTGAAAATGCACAATTAAGGACGAACGTTGTTCAGAGTGCGGAGAATTTATCTAACAAACTAAAAAATATTTATGATGGATTTACCACCCTGCGGGGAGACCTGGAAGAGCAAGCCGTTGAAAATGTGGATTTATTAAATAAGTATGTCAGCGAAATAAAAACTCTTAATGATGAGATTTTCAGGCTGGGAGTAACTGATTCTAATTCGAATGCTCTTTTAGACAGAAGAGATGAACTTATTCTTGAGCTAAGCAACATTGCGAATATAAACGTTTCGTATGATTCTGATAATATGGCTAACATTACAATTGGCGGGGTTTATGCAGTTGACAGGTATTATAGTGCTCAGTTTAAGGTTGTTGAAGATAACGGGAATCTTTCTATACAAACTGTTGATGGTCTGAGTAAATTAAAACTTACTAAAGGAAGCCTTGGGGCAATTGTTGAAACTGCAAATACAACTATTCCCGGTTACCTCAGTTACCTTGATTCCATGGGTAATACTATTGTTGAAAATGTAAACTCGATTCACGAATCAGGTTATACAAATACGGAGCCTCCGCTTACTGGTATAAAATTCTTTGATGGTTATAACAAAGGCAACCTTGTCATTAATTCCGATATTAAAAGTGATGTAAATTTTATAGCAACTTCTGCAGACGGTACAAACGGAAATAATGATATTGCACTTCAGATTGCGGAATTAAGCAATGCAAAAATTATAAACGGGCAAAGTCTTGTAACAAGTTATTCAAATTTTGTAAGCGGTATTGGAAACACTATAAGCATGTGCAAACTTAATAATGAATCCAATTCGCTTGTACTTCAGCAGTTGGAGCAGCAAAAATCATCTTACTCCGGGATTTCTCTGGATGAGGAGATGACGAATGTGCTTCAATTCCAGAAGTCTTACGAGGCTGCGGCAAAACTAATTAAAGTTGCGGACGAGCTTTTTGAAATATTATTGAATGCGGTCTAATTATGAAAGTAACAGATTTTATACTCCAGAATACTTACCTGTATAATATAAACAGGCAGAAGTATGACCTGAATAAAGTGCAGGAACAGATTACCACTCAACAAAAAGTGAATCGCCCGTCAGATTCGCCTTTGGGAACAGCAAGAATAATCAGGTTTACAGAACAACTTGGAAGCATCCAGACGTACATGTCAAACGCTGAAAATGCGAATGGATTTGTTACTAAAACAATTTCCTCGATGCAGTCAATACAAACAATTGTAAGCGATATTCAAAGCCTTCTTGTTCAGACAGATAATGCATTGAACAGCGGATCTTTTGAAAACTATGCACAAAAAATTGAATCTTACCTTGCGAATATTGTAGATTATGCAAACGAAGAATATGACGGTAAATATCTGTTTGCCGGTTCTACATTTTATGATAAACCTTTTTCATTTGATGAAGCTACGTTAGATACAACTTTTAATTCGTCAACTCCCAATGGTTCTCATACAATCAGGTTATCAAAATCAATTGAACAGAAAATTAATATTGGCGGAGATGATCTTTTTGCTTCCGTCATGAAACTTAACGGAAATTTTGACAGAAGCGCAGCAGTAGGAACTACATCAGATTTAACAAATACAATTTATGATGCGGACGGAAATGAGTATGGAGTGGAGATTACTTATACTAAAACGGCAGACAATCAATATTCGATGCAGTATAATATTACAGACGATTCATCCAATGTAATTGCAAATGATACATTAGATCTGGCTTTTGATGCTACTACCGGTGAACTTGTTACTGTTGACGGCGCAGATCCCTCTGCCATAAGCATTGATACGGATTCTCCGAAAATCAGGTTCAAGATTGACCCCACAAATCTGAAGGAAGCAGATAAAGCGGCAGCGCTTGCGCAGGACATAGATTTGAAAGGTGACTTTTTTAATACACTGGCTTCAATAAGTACCAAGTTAGCTAACGGTGAAAAACCAACAGCAAACCAGGTTGCCTTAATTAATGATTTTAACAATCACATTCTCAATAAACTTTCTGAAGAAGGAAACATTGCCAACAGGATTGACAGTGTATTAAATCAGCTTACAAATGAAGAAACAAATATTAAGGAGCTGGTTTCCAACGAGAAAGATACTGATATGGTAAAAGCGGCACTAGATTTACAAACACTTAATTATTCTCTTGAGTATGCTTATAAAATTTCTTCAATGATTCTTCCTCAATCACTACTGGATTACTTATGATGAGAAAGAAAAATTTCGGTACAGTATCAGGTTTGTTCCTTGGATTGGTTTCAATCTTTGGTGCCTATCTTATGGAAGGCGGCTCGTTTAAAGCATTGTTCATGCTGCCCGCAATGATAATAGTTTTTGGAGGCACATTTGCCGCAGTAATTATTGGTTTTGGCTTTGAGAGGTTCAGGAAATTATTTTTTCTTATTAAGATTGCATACTTCCCAAGAAAATATGAGGTAAAGAAATCGATAGAAATTTTTTCCGAGATGGCAATAATTATAAGACGCGATGGAATTTTGGCAATTGAAAAACAAATTAACAGGTTTGATCATTATTTCCCTAAAAAAATGATGCGATACATGCTTGACGGAGCAACTGAAGATGAGCTTGAAAACCTTGCCGGTTATGAAATGAAAGCAATGCAGGAAAGACATTTTTCCAACATATTCATTTTTACTAAAATGGGCGGGTATGCTCCTACTATGGGTATTCTGGGTACAGTTATGGGATTGATTATGACTCTGGCTAATGCCGGTTCGGATCCCAATTTACTTATCAGGAATATTGCATCGGCATTTATCGCAACACTTTGGGGAGTTCTTTCTGCAAATTTATTTTGGCTACCGGTTGGAGATAAACTTAAACAATGTCATTTAGAAGAGAAACATCTGATGGAAGTGGTAATGGAAGGGGTTTTGGCCTTGAGGAGTGGGGAAGTTCCCTCCTTGATAAAGACCCGCTTAGCAAGCGCACTTCCTCCAAAAGAACAAGAAGAAATGGTAGTAATCTGAACGAAGATGATTCTGTCTTTACCGAAGAACATGACAAAGACAGGTATTTAATCACTTACGCAGATCTTATTACACTGTTGCTTGGGCTTTTCATTTTATTATATGCATCAAGCAATATAGATGTAGCCAAGTATCAGAAAATGATTTCTGCAATGGGCAGTTATTTCGGAAGCTCATACAACAGCCAGACAAACGGAAAATATATTTCCGCCGGAAATTCTGATGAACAGAACTTAATCTCCCTTAAAGATAAAGTGAATACACTTATCCGGCAAAATGACATTCAGAAGGATGTTTCTATTGTTGAAACAGAAAGAGGAATAACTGTTAGAATCCTGGATGATATTTTATTTACTTCGGGAAGTGCCGAATTGAAGGGCTACTCGAAAATAATTTTAAATAAAATTGCAGGCATATTAAAAAACCTGCCAAATGATATACGGATTGAAGGACACACAGATAATGTACCTGTTAACTCAAACATGTTTCCATCTAACTGGCATTTATCTGTAGGGCGTGCAACAAACACCGCATATTATTTAATGATAAACGAAGGACTTCCTCAGGAAAGGGTTTCTATTGTTGGCTATTCTGAGTATAACCCGATTGCTTCAAACTTAACTCCTGAAGGAAGAGCAAATAACAGAAGAGTAGATATTGTAATATTAAATTAAGAGAGTACAATGAAAATCAATAATTCTCATTTTGGTGAAATTGACTACGATGAAAAATTAATCGTAAATTTCAACGAAGGAATGATAGGTTTCGAAAAACTTAAAAAATTCCTTTTAATTAATAACAATGATGGCTTATTTTTATGGCTGACATCTGTGGAAGAACCAGAAATAGTTTTTCCGCTATTTGCAATTGATGCAATTTACGATAATTTTCCGCATGAAAATAATTTTGAAGTGTTCGGCATTGTTAAACTCGATAAAGAACCGGAGAATATTACTATCAACATGAAAGCTCCTGTTTATATAAGCGAGTCGGCAAAATCCGGATTCCAGAAAATTATTGACAACGATAAGTATTCAATGAACTACAAACTTTTTAAGAAAGATTAATATGCTGATTTTAACAAGGAAAGAAGGTGAAAAAATTATTGTCGGTGGTGATGTAAAGATTTCAATTATATCAATCATCGATAATCAGGTTAAAATTGGAATTGAGGCGCCGGCGGATGTAAAGATTCTTAGAGAAGAACTTTACGAGAAATTAAAACAGAGTATTTCTGATTCGGCTTTGCAATCCAAACCTGAAATTGAGGAAATAACAAAGCTAAGGTTGAATAAAAATGACGAATCTGACTAAAAGTGATCCTTCAATCAGAATTCTTGTAATTGATGACTCTGATATTATTCAGAAAGCTTTGAAATCTTTTCTGCAGGATTTTGATATCGAGGTTTTTACCTGCGGCAATGGACTGGAAGGCATTCAAACGGCAGTTGAGGTAAAACCGAGTTTAATATTCCTTGACCTTTTAATGCCTAACTTTGACGGAATTAAAATGCTCCAGGTAAAAAATGTCCTTAAAGAAATTAAAGATATCCCAGTAGTTATCATCAGTGCAAATACAAATAAACAAAATGTACTTACAGCAATAGAGCTCGGAGTTACAAAAGTAATTTCCAAACCTTTGCAAAAAGATATTATAATAAAAACTCTTAAAGAAATTTTCCATCGCGAATTAATTAATTTATCTCGCACAGAAGAACAGGAAGATACCCGGCCTGAGATTGGCGAAGACTTTAAAGAAAAAGTTTATACCGACATGAAAGATGAATTGATCCGTCTGTTTCTTAACAATTTTGCCGGCCAGAAAAGAAAAATTGTTCAGGCTATTGAAATGAAAGATAAGATGCTGATTAAAGGTATAATGCATGATATAAAAGGCGCAGGCGGTACTATTGGTTATAATGATATTAGTGAAATTGCAAAATCTGTTCACGACAGGGAAATTAATTCCGATCTCGACTGGTTTTTTGTTCAGGTTAAAAGCGAACAGTTATTTAAAGAAATAAGAAAATTAGAAGAATTAAAAAGCTAAAAAAATATGTTGGTAATTGTTGGTATTATATTAGTATTCGGAGCTATTGTTGTTGGATTTTCAATGGCAGGTGGCAACCTTGTATTGCTTATTCAGATATCTGAGTTTGTAATAATACTTGGTGTTGCAATAGGTAGTATGCTTATAATGGCGCCATTGTCCATTGTTAAAAAAGTAATCTCTTCCGTACCTAAAATATTTGGAAGTCATGGTTATAGCAAGCAGGATTATATGGACCTTCTGAAATCCTTCTTCGATTTATTTTTGGTAGCACAGCGAGATGGTTTGCTTGCAATTGAAAAACATATTGAGAAGCCTGAAGAAAGTGAAATACTAAGCACCAATAAAAAATTCCTTTCAAATAAAAAAGCAGTTTCATTTTTTTGCGATACACTTAAAGTTATGCTTTCCGGCGGAGTTCCACCACACGATATTGAAGAACTGATGGATATGGAAGTAGAAACGCTGGAGAAGGAAAACAAACCTGTACCTACGGTTATTACAAAAGTTGC
This sequence comes from Ignavibacteriales bacterium, assembly GCA_003599415.1. Classification (GTDB taxonomy): domain Bacteria; phylum Bacteroidota; class Ignavibacteria; order Ignavibacteriales; family SURF-24; genus SURF-24. The sequence continues at coordinate 8,923 of QZKB01000016.1, forward strand.
GGATGCTTTTCCGGGTATTGGTATTGTTGCTGCCGTATTAGGTATAATAGTTACAATGGCAAGCATTAATCAAGGCGCTGAAGCTGTAGGTCACCACGTTGCCGCTGCACTTGTTGGAACATTTCTTGGAGTTTTACTTTCTTATGGATTGTTTAATCCAATTGCCACAAACATTGAACATATGCTTGAAAATGATGTTAGATACCTAGAAACCATAAAAGCCTGTATTTCAGCATATGCAAAAGGAAATCCTCCTATTGTAGCCGTTGAAATTGCAAGAAGAACAATTTTCTCAGATGAAAGACCGTCTTTTACAGAGTTAGAATCATTTATCCGCGGCAAAAAGAATGAGTAACAACCTTGAATTTAATGATACTCCTCCGATAATAAAGAAAAAGAAAAAAGGAGAACATGGGCATCATGGCGGCGCATGGAAAGTTGCTTACGCCGATTTTGTTACTGCTATGATGGCATTATTTATTGTTCTTTGGGTGCTGGGTCAAAGTGAAGAAGTTAAAGAAGCAGTTGCCGGTTATTTTCAAAATCCAACCGGAATTTCTATTGGCACCGGAGCCGGATTGCTTAAAGGCGGAACAAAAATTATTAACGATAAAAAAGCAGAAGAGATAATGCACCGTGAAGAGGAGAAAGCGCAGCTGACTAAAATGGGTGAAGAAATTGTTGAGCAGTTAAACAGCCGGACAGAATTTTCTGATCTGCAGGGAAAAGTTGAAATAAAATTTATAGATGAAGGAATGCTTATTGAACTTGTAGAATCTGTTGATGAAGCCTTCTTTGAAGTTGGAACCGCTGTGCTTAACAAAAAAGCCCAGGATCTTTTGCAAACAATTGGCAAAAAGTTTTCGGCTATAAATAACAGGATAATTATTGAAGGTCATACTGATGCAAGACCTTACCCGAACAAGGGAGAAGGATATACGAATTTTGAATTAAGTTCGGACAGAGCAAATTCTGCAAGAAGGTCGCTTGTTAGGGGTGGAGTTAATATTGACCAGATAGTTGAAATAAGAGGATGGGCAGATAAAAAACTGCGCAACCCTAATAATCCTTTTGATGTTTATAACCGTCGCGTAAGTATTATTGTAAAATATTCGGAATAAAAATGAAATCTACAATTCTTGTTATGGAAGATGACTCTTTTACTCAGCAGTTCTATCAACTGCTTTTTCAAAGGGCAGGCTTTGATTCCTTAATTACCGATGAAGGTGATAAGTTTTTTGAAATACTTGAGAACAGCAAAGTATCAATTATTATTTTGGACCTTAACCTTAAGAATACTTACCTGAATAACGAAAAAGTTGACGGTATTACTCTTGCTAAAAAGGTAAAGGCAGATGACAGGTTTAACCAGATTCCAATACTTATAGTTTCTGCTTATAAGAATTTAACAAACGGCAGAAATTTTCTTGATGAAACTGGCGCTGAAGATTATATACTTAAACCAATATCCGATTTTAACGAATTATTAAAAAAAGTTAACAACCTTAAATTATTCTGATTTTTTTACTTTAGGGAAATGCTTGAAGGAATAACAAATATTAATCCTGATTCAGGTTACAAGGGTGACAAAAAAAAAGTTATCTTTTACCCTGCTGCATCAAAGGCACATAAAACTGCCGGGCACGGAGAAGATTCAATTTCTCTCTCCCCTTCTCTGCATTTTCTTCTTGAAAAAAACTGGAATCCCGTTCAGATTAAAGAAATATCTGCCCATAAAATATTTATCGATTTTATTTTATCCGGACTTGAGTTTAAAATAGAATTTGACCTGGATAAAGTATTGCTTGAAAAGAAATTTCTCTACAAAATCATTTCTACAGATGAAACCGAAAAAATAAAAACTCTCTTACAAGTTGAATTCAAACTTTCTCTTGATTTTTTACCCTCGAAATATGAGGCTCCTCTGCAAAACCTTTCCTCGCTTCATTCGCTATTTGGAAAAATAAAGGATTATAATTTGATTGCAGAAGTAAATTCAATTGATGCGGATGCAGTGAGAAATCTGCTTGAAGGAATTGAAAAAGGTGTGATTAACGAGTTAAACCATATTACCTCGGGTGTGCTTCAATTATATGAAAAGATAAGCGGGACTAACAGCAGCCAGCTTAAGATAAGTAATGAAAGCATTTCTCTTATACACATTCTTAATATAACCACCGTAAAAAGTTAAAGGAAAAATATGGCGTTGAATGCGAAATCATTTTCTTCCTTTAAAGAATTTAAATCTTCGGAACAACTGTTTAACGCAAAGCCGCTTGTTATAATTGACCAAAACTGCTTAATAAAATACGGCAACTCAACTTTCGAAAAAATGTTTGCTTTATCTGAAGGTGAAAGCCTTGCCAAACTTGAAGCTGATCTGCAGCTTGAGTTTTTAATCGATGGGTTTGCAAAAAGTAAATACGGCAGCTTTCATTTCGATTTGCTCCTTTCCGAAAACTATCAGTATCCTGACCGCGCTTATAAGATTGATGTTGAAAGAGCTTTGATTGATAACCAGGAGTATTTTATCCTGCTGTTTAATTCAGTGGAAGAGCTGAAAAAAATTGAGGAGAGGATTTACTATTTAATAAATGCAATAGATTTTGGCAAGGTAGCAATTATTATTACTGACAAATGGGGATTCATCAAGTACACATCAAGATCATCTGAAGAGATATTAAAGAATACGATAGAACAGTTATTTAACAATTACCTGCCGGAAGCACTAAGTTCGTTAATTACTCCGCAGGATATTTATTCGCTCGAAGAATCCTTGAAGGGAAGACTTGAGTGGCAATGTATTAGCTCTACAAAAAATGAAAAGGGAAAGGATAGTTTCAGAAAGCTAAGACTTTCACCTGTTCAAAGGTCATATGAGGATATCACAAATTTCATCCTGACGTTCAATGATGTAACAGAACATATTGAGAGCGAAGAAAGGCTGAGGAAAGCATATGAAAAAGAGAGTGAGCTTAACCGTTTGAAATCAGCGTTTCTCGCAAATATGTCCCACGAAATCAGAACTCCCTCAACAGCAATAATAGGATTCGCAAATATTCTAAGGGAAGATATTAAATCCGGCAATTATGAAAATTCAATTGAGCTTGTGAATTTTTTGGATGAAGGAATCCAGAGAATGATTCGTCTGTTTGATAACATTATAGAAGTTTCTCTTATGGAATCCGGCGATTATGTTTTTGATTATACGATGGAAGATGTTCATGAACTTCTGGAAAAATCCTGTGCCGGTTTTGAATCACTTGCAGAACTTAAAAACGTAAATATTGTACTTGATGTTCAAAACTCCCCGGTTTTTATTCAGGTTGATAAAGTAAAGTTTAATAAAATTATAGATTCAATTCTTGATAACGCAATAAAATATAATAAACCCAACGGAAGCGTAATTATAAGTACTGAAAATTCTATTGATTATGTTACAATTATAATTTCCGATTCGGGCAGGGGAATAGAAAAAAGTAAAATTGAATCTGTATTACAGCCATTTGTGCAGGAAGAGTTTGAAGGGCATAAAAGAAATTATGAGGGAGCCGGGCTTGGTTTAACAGTTGCATATAAGCTAACTAAGCTGTTAAAGGGCGACTTAAATATTCTTAGCAGAAAAGGTTCTGGCACTTCGGTATTTATAAAATTTCCTTTAATTAAAAAATAGACCATACAAAACTTTAGTCTTTATAAACTCAAATATCTGGTATAAGAAATGAATTACCCGGAATTAACTCCCGACTATCTTGACAGAGAAATTCCTTTCAGGAATGAACGGGAATTTTATGCGGGAGATAAAATAAAGACTGATAGATTTTATACGGATGGTAATATTCTTTTTAAAGAAGTGCTGTACTCTGAAGATGGAACCATCAAAGAGATTACAAATTACAGGAGAGATGGTACACCCTGGAGCAAACAGGTATTCGAAGAAGATAACAAAAAAAGTGGTCTCGCTTTATCATACTATGAAGACGGCAGTGTTAAAAGCCAGAAATATTATCTTAATAATAAAGTCCATTGGAAAGAAAAAATTTTTAACAAGAACGGTCAGCTTATCGAAATAATTAGTTATGCTAAAGGCGTTAAGGAAGGCGAGAATATTACCTTTGATGAAAAAGGAAGAAAAATAAGCGTCTTAAATTACAAGTATAATATTCCGGATGGGCCGGCAAGATTTTATCATGAAAATGGCCAGCTTAAAGCAGAGATGAATTTTGAGAAAGGGGAAAAGACCGGAGAGTCAAGGGTTTATTTTAAAAATGGGGTTCTTAAAATTCAGGAGAAGCTGAACAAAAATGTACGTCATGGTGTTACCAAAACTTATTATGAAAGCGGCGGGTTGAAAGAAGAATGGTCTTTTAGAAATGGTGCATTGGATGGAAAATCAAAATTCTATTACAGGGAAGGCCTTTTATTCGGTGAAAAAAATTATTCCAATGGTTTGGAAGACGGAACCTCAAGATTATTTTATAAGAATGGAAAGATTAAGGAAGAAGTTAATTTTGTATATGGAGTTAGATCCGGTAAATCAAAATACTTTCTGGAAGACGGAAAAATTGATAAGGAAATTAATTATGAAAACGGAAACATTGTTGAACATAAACCGGAATCTGTTGTAAAAGACGAAATTGTGATTCCACCTAAACCAGTTGAGATTAAACGTGAAAGTGTAAAAGAAGTAAGAAAGAAAAAAATTAAAAAAGGGGTTAACTATGCGGTTGTATTTGCCGCGCTGCTGCTAACAATCTACCTAATTTATATTTTAATCCTTTATATCAGTTAGTAAAATTACAGAATATCCAAATCAGCTTTTCTTTATTTAAGCCCATCCTGCACTAAATCAAATATTTGTCATATTTCTTAAACTTATACATTTAAATATTCGACCGATCAAATAGTTGCTTCTAAAAAATATTAGACTAAATCCGATAATATATATGAATGTTTGTTTTTGTTTAGAGCGCAAAAACAGAATCTATATTATCGAAGTTCAAATATGGTTTCTTATAACATAGATTCATCGATTTGAGTTTACCGAATCGTTAGAATAAAGTTACGGGAATGTATTCCTTAAAATTCCGGGTAAAAACTACTACGTATTCACGATCGCAATTCATTCTAATAATTCGGAAAAATATATCATTGGTTCCTCTTAATTAAGGGAGCAATTAATAATCAAGCGGTGGTGGAAAATGAATACGTCTCTTTATAAAATACTCTTAATAAATATTGCCTTGGCGCTTGGTGTCATTCTAGGTATTATGACACTCATACTACTTTCCGAGCATTCACAATCAAAAAAGGAATCGGCTGTAAAAAGTGTAGAAGAAACAAATAAACTTTTAAATACAACCATACACTTTTTAATGTCTCAGGGAATAACAGACGTAAGTGACCTTGAAAAAGATGTTCTAAAAAGCACTTCTTTATCCGAGTTTAAAATTCATCCTACAAATCTGATCCGGCAGGATAGCGAAAAGGAAATGGATGAGATTGAAATGAGAGCGCTTAAGAATAAAATACCGGAATCAATTGAAGAAAATTCCGCTGAAATACCAGTCTTAAGATCAATAAATATTATAAAGGCTGATGAAAAATGTACAAGCTGCCATACTTCCAATGTTGGTGATGTGCTTGCAATTATCAACAGCCGCTATCCAATGGATAAAGTCTATGCGGATATTAGTTCTCAAAGAACATTAACAGTAACCATTACTGCTTTATCGATAATATTATGTGTGGCTCTTGTAATGATGCTGCTCAGGCTTAAAATTATCCGCCCAATTATTGCTCTTTGTAAAAACTCAGAAAAGATTTCCCAGGGAGAAAAGAATATTACTTTTGATGAAAACAGGAAGGACGAAATAGGAAAACTTAACAGATCAGTTAAAGACATGGTTAATACCATTGTGGAAAAATCTTATTGGTATGAACAGATACTTGATTCTATTTCTTTCCCTATCTCTGTTACTGATAATTCAATGCGATGGACATTTATTAATTCTGCTGCTGAAAAAGTAACAGGCAAAAAGAGAAATGATATTATCGGAACTCATTGTTCAAACTGGGGCGCAGATATTTGTAACACAGACAGGTGCGGAATTACCTGCTTAAAAAAAGGTCAGACTACTTCAACGTTTGTTCAGCCCGGTTTAGAATTAGAGTTTCAGGTTGATGCCGGATTCATTTTTAATCCGAAGGGAGAAAAGGTCGGGCACATTGAAGTTGTACAGGATATTACCAAGATCAAATCTATGCAAAACTATCTTGATGATAGTGCAAACAAAATGCTTGTTGAAATGGAAAAATTCGCCGTAGGTGATTTAACAGTTAATCTGCCTGTTAAAAGCTCAGATGTAATCGGAAAATTATTTGGTGGCTTCAACAAATCAGTAAATCACATTGGACAAATGATTGAAAAGATTGATGAATCTGTTAAAGCTACCGCAAGTGCCGCATACCAGATTAGCTCATCAACAGAAGAATTGGCTGCCGGAGGACAGGAACAGAGTTCTCAGACTTCAGATATAGCCGGTGCGGTTGAGGAAATGAGCAAGACTATTTTGGAAACAACTAAAAATACCAACCTCGCTTCGGAAAAAGCTAAAGTGGCGGGACTTAAAGCTAAAGAGGGCGGCAACGTAATTAAGGAAACCATCAAAGGAATGGATAAGATTAGCGAGGTTGTAAGTAAAAGTGCTGAAACAGTTTTTACACTTGGTAAAAACAGTGATAGGATTGGTGAGATTATTCAGGTTATAGATGATATTGCCGATCAGACCAATTTGTTGGCGCTTAATGCAGCAATAGAAGCAGCTAGAGCAGGCGAGCAGGGTCGCGGCTTTGCAGTTGTTGCAGATGAAGTTAGAAAGCTTGCGGAGCGTACAACCAAAGCTACTAAGGAAATTGCATTGATGATAAAACAAATCCAGATGGATACAAGTGAGGCTGTTAAAAGTATGCAGCTTGGAACAAAGGAAGTTGATAATGGAAAAATGCTTGCAAACAAAGCGGGCTTAGTGCTGGATGCAATTATTCAGGAAAGCGAAAAAGTAAGCGAAATTGTCGCCCAGGTTGCGGTATCAAGTGAGGAACAGAATTCGGGCGTTTTACAGATTAGCCAGAACTTAGATGGAATAAATAAAATAACTCAGGAAAGCACATCAGGCCTTCAGCAGATTGCAAGAGCAGCTGAAGAATTAAACAAACTGACTGGTAACCTTCAGACTCTGGTTGAAAACTTTGTTACAGTAAATAAATCTGAATCATCAACTAAGAGTAAAAGAAAATTTATAAACTAACGTATCACTATTAGGCTTAAGGAAGTTTGGGAAGGAAAGTTTAGTTATTTAAAAAAATTTTGAGGGTTCTATGAAATGGTTCAATAATCTTGCTTTAAACAAGAAATTTTTAGCGTTGATTATTTCGTTCGGAATAATACTCGTTCTTGCTACAATGATTTTTTCTATCTACCAGTTTTCGAATTTTAATTTTTCAAAAGCTGAAAGTGAAGCCTCTGTCGCAGTTAATACGTTGGACTTTGAATTAACTAAGTATAAAGAAAGGGCAGAATACTTTGCCCGTATTATTGCTCTAAATTCTGATGTGTCTGCCGCCGTAAAGGATAGAAACAGAGAATTTCTTATTAAGAAAATTAAAATAATGACTGAAGGGACGGATATTGATTTTGTCACTATTACAGATAATAATGGTGATGTAATTGCCCGCACACATGAACCGGAAAAATTCGGGGATAATATTTCAAAGCAGCTGAATGTTAAAACAGCATTAGGCGGAAACCAGGTCTCAGTAATTGAAACAGGAACTGTTGTTAAATTGTCAGCCCGTTCCGGCGCCCCCGTTTATGATACTGAAAATAATCTGATCGGCGTTATTTCTACAGGGTTTGCTTTAGATAAACATGAGAAACTTGACGATATGAAAAAATTATTTGATTGCGAGTTTACACTGTTCCTTGGTGATGTTAGAATTAATACTACGATTATTAAAGAAGGAAAGCGTTTGGTCGGAACAAAATTGGATCCCAAAGTTGCCGGCATTGTTTTAAATGAATCCAAAGAGTATTATGGAGAGGCTGACATATTAGGCAATCCTTATGTAACTGCATATAAACCTCTACTTGATAATGAGAACAAAGCAATGGGAGTTGTGTTTTCGGGTAAACCGCTTAAGGAAATAATCAGCGCCCGTAATAGTATCATTTATGCCGTAGTTCCCGTAACTGCTATCGTGTTAATTATTGCAATCCTTTTTATGAACAGGTTTATAAGGATGATGATAACTAATCCGGTTAAAGAGTTGGTTACTGAAGGAGCAAATAAAATATCTGTTGGTGAAGTAGATATTAATATAAAATCAACAAGGACAGATGAGATTGGAGATTTGCAAAGAGCATTCGTTAACCTGGCTGAAAATGTAAAACTTCAGGCTACAAGTGTAGAAAAAATATCTTTGGGAGATCTTAGTATGAATATAAAGCCAAGATCAGATAAGGATATTTTGGGCAACAGCATTCAGAAACTTTCCGGTACAATCAAACAATTGATAAATGAAACTTCTGAACTTACAAATTCTGCTCTTGATGGAAAGCTTAAAGTGCGTGGTAACGCTTCAAATTTTTCCGGTGGATACAAAGAAATTGTTGCCGGTGTTAACTCAACCTTAGATGCAGTAATAAATCCGGTAAAGGAAGGATCGGATGTGTTGGCTGTGTTG
>QZKB01000044.1 GCA_003599415.1 Ignavibacteriales bacterium
ATAATGATCCGTATTCCGGAAGTACATGCAAAAATTATTTCGGTTGATTATACCGCTGTTCAAAATAATCCAATTGTTAAAACGGTTATAGATTCTTCCGATATAAAAGGGTATAAGAAAATCGGGATTATAAGAAATGATCAGCCGATCTTCTGTGATGAAAAAGTTGTAACCGCAGGTGATGTTATTGCTATGCTTGTAGGCGATAACGAAGATGAACTGATGAAGCTGCGTCATCAGGTAAAAATTAAATATGAAAGACTTCCTGCACTTACTGATCCTGCTTTGGCTTTAGAGGAAGATGCGGTTCTCATTCATCCGGAATTAAAATCAAATCTCGTTAATCATCATCCTTTGCGTAAAGGTAATATTGAAAAAGGTTTTGCGGAAAGCGATTTTATTATTGAGCAATCCTATACAACTCAGATTATAGAACATGCATATCTTGAAACCGAATGTGTAATTGCAATTCCTTTGGAAGGAAATAAAGGAATTAAAATTATCGGCAGCATTCAGAATCCATATACCTGCAGAAAGGTTGTCGCATCAGTACTTAACTATCCGCTGGCTAGGGTAAGAATTGTTCAGGCTGAACTTGGCGGTTCGTTCGGCGGTAAAGATGATACAATGAATATACTTTCTGCCCGCGCTGCTGTTGCCGCTTTAAAAACCGGCAGAACTGTAAAAATAAAATACGGCAGAGAAGAATCAATTCTTGAATCGTACAAACGCCATCCTTATATAATGCGCTATAAAGTTGGTGTAAAAGAGAACGGCAAAATCCAGGCGATGAAGATTGATGTAATTGCCGATGGTGGCGCTTATTCATCAATGAGTCCTTTTGTTACATGGCGGACAGTCGTTCAGGCTACCGGTCCTTACGAAATTGAAAATGTATGGACTGATGTTCGTGCTGTTTACACAAACAATCCTTATACGGGCGCAATGCGCGGCTTCGGTTCCCCGCAGCCGATTTTTGCACAGGAATCTCTGATGGATGACCTTGCAATTAAACTCGGAATTACTCCGGAAGATATCCGAAAGATTAATGGATTAAAAATTGGATCCATAACCGCAACTGGGCAGAAACTAGAAAACCACGATATCAATCTTATTAAAGTACTCGATACTGCAATAGAAAGTACAGACTTTACAAAACGCTGGCTGGAGAACAGTTTTTATAATCGTTCACTTAGGACCGAAGAAAAATTCCAGATAGTTAAGGATCTGAACAAGTGCGATATTCTTCTGAAAGAAAAAGATTTTATTGAACCGGAAAAATTATTAAGGAAAGGTATTGGATTATCAATAAGTTACCGTGGCTGTTCGCTTGGTGCAGAGGGAATAGATGCTGCTGCAGCTTACCTGAATGTTCAGCAGGATGGCTCGGTTTATTTGCTTTCCGGTCTTGCAGAAAATGGGCAGGGATTAAGAACAACATTTTCAATTATTGCCGCTGAGGTGCTTGGAATAAGTGTAGAAAATATTTATTACCTTGAACTTGATACCGGAGTAATGGCAGATAGCGGCCCTACCGTAGCTTCACGTTCAACGTTAATGGGCGGAGGCGCGGTTAAAAACGCTGCTGAAGAAATTAAAAAGAGATTTGAAAAACTGCTGATTGAAAAATGGAATCTTAAAAAAGAAACAGAATTTATCTTTAAGAACAATGACATTACTGTTCAGAACAAACCCGAATTGAAAATTACTTTTTCCGAATTATGCCGTTTAGCAAACAGCACCGGTGTAAGTATGTCTGTTATTGGTTGGTATGAAGGTCCTAAGGTTGATTGGGATGAAGAAACCGGGCAGGGTGCAGCTTACTTTACTTATGTGTATGGCTGCCAGGTTGCAGAAGTAACAGTCAACGTTGGGACAGGCGAGGTTTATGTTGATAAGATTACTGCGGTTCACGATCCGGGCAAAGTAATAAATTTGCTTGGCGCACAGGGACAGGTTTTCGGCGGAGTAACGCAAGGAGCAGGTTACGGGCTTTGGGAAGAAATTAGTTGTCATAACGGGTTTATAAGAGAACTGAATTATGACCAGTTCCTTATTCCAACCAGCAAAGATATTGGCGATATAAAAGTCATCTTTGTTGAAGATGAGGATAAGTTTGGTGCGTGGGGAGGTAAATCTCTTGGTGAACCAACTTTAGAACTTACCGCTGCTGCAATTGCTAACGCAATAAGAAATGCAACCGGTAAAAGATTTTTTAATCTTCCAATAAATCTTGAAGAACTTTTACTGCAAAGAAAACTTTACCCGGAAGACTTGAAACGAGGGAGCACTTAATGATTCCTGCGCTTGATTATATAAAACCAAATACACTTGATGAAGCCCTTGAAGTTTTACATCAGAATAGAAGCGGTGCAAAGATAATTGCGGGCGGGACAGATATAATTCCCGGTTTGCAGCAGGGTTCATCAAGATTTAAAGATATAAATCTTTTAGTTGATTTGAGCAGAGTAAAAGAATTTTGGATTATTGAAAAACGGAATGATAAAATTGTACTTGGAGCAGGGATAAATTTTTCCGATGTAGCAAGTAATAAATTACTAAACGAACGTTACCCCCTGCTTGCAAAGGCCGCATCAACAGTTGGCAGTTTACAAATCAGAAACCGCGCGACTTTAGTTGGCAACTTTACAAACAATGCTCCATGCGCAGATAGCGTGCCTCCGTTGCTTGTTTATAATGCGTTAATAAAAATACAGTCGTTGTTAAGTGTAAGAGAAATTTCTCTTCAGGAATTTCTGCTTGGTCCTTATAAAACCCAGTTAAAAAATGATGAAGTGATAACAGAGATTCTTTTACCAATCCCTGATAAAAATCTTAAAGGTGAATTTTATAAACTTGGCAGAAGAAGAGCCGTCTCAATAAGCAGGATTACTTTGGCAATACTTGCAAGTGTAAGTAATTCATTCTTTGATGAAATAAGGATTGCTTCGGGTGCGGTTACTCCAATTGGTAAACGATTTTATAACATTGAAAAATTTGCGCTTGGTAAAATTTCACAGACGGGCACTTTCAAGGAGATAGCAATGGAGCTTGGCAAAGAAGTTTTAGAATTGACAGGACTCCGCTGGTCGTCTGCTTACAAACTTCCGGTAGTACAGCAAATGATTTATCAATTGCTTGAAAGAAATTATGGAAATCATAAATAGACTAATAAAAATCAGATTAACATGAAAATCAATTTTATACTGAACAAAACAAAAATAAATATTGATGTTGAACCGAACAGAAGATTACTTGATTTACTTCGCGAGGATTTTGGTTACACCGGTACAAAAGAAGGCTGCGGAATTGGTGAGTGCGGAGCATGTACTGTAATAGTAAACAACAGAGCAGTTAATTCATGTTTGATGCTTGCCTGCCAGATAGATGGCTGTGAGATTTTAACTATTGAAGGTTTGTCTGAAAACGGTGAACTGCACAGGCTTCAGAAAAATTTCCTGGAGAAGGGAGCAGTGCAATGTGGCTTTTGCACTCCGGGAATGATAATGTCCACCTATGCTTTATTACTTGAAAATCCAAATCCGACAGAAGAAGAAATTAAAGAAGCAATTGAAGGTAACCTGTGCCGGTGTACCGGATACAAGCAAATTATTGATGCGGTAAAATCTTCTTGTGAATAAAATCAGGAAGCATTACGCTTGGTTTTGATAAATCATAAAATAAAATTAGATTTGAAAAAAATGCGAAGGCAGTTATATGAATGAGAAAAATTTGTTGGCAAGAATTACATCGGATAAAAATATTTTTGGTGGCAAACCTATTATACGAGGAAGAAGATTGGCTGTAGAGCATATACTTGGAATGTTGGCTGCAGGTGATTCAATGGAAACAATTTTGGAAGGATATGAATGGCTTGAAAAGGAAGATATTTTAGCCTGCCTTACTTATGCCCAAAAAATTATTGCAAACGAAAGAATTGAACCTTTAACCTTTGCAGCGTAATGAAAAAAATTCTTCTTGATAGCTGTGTTTGGGGAAAAGCAAAAGAAGAGTTGAATAAACTTGGTTACGATGTGGTTTGGAGCGGGGAGTGGGAACAAGATCCAGGGGATGATGAAATCTTAAAGTATGCATTTTCTGAAAAGAGAATTTTAATTACACTTGATAAAGATTTTGGAGAATTGGTAATAATTAAAAAGATTCCGCATTGCGGTATAATAAGGTTGGTAAATATTTCAGCAAGAAATCAATCCGGTTATTCTGATTTTGTGTTACAAAAATATTCTTCGGATTTGGAAAAGGGTGCAATCATTACAGTTAGTTCAGATAAAATCAGAGTAAGAGTTTAACAGACTTTACATAGAAAGAAATTATTCCTAGAATTTGTTGTCTCAGATAATATTAGTTTCCTTTAATCTCAACTGTAATTGATTGTAATTTTCAAATCGTATTCCTTTGATTCCAACCTTAGCTGCTGCGTCAATATTTCTTTGATGATCATCTATCAGGAGGCATTCATCCGCAGCAATATTTAATCTTTTCAGGGCTTTGCTGAAAGTAGATGGAAAATGTTTTGTCATTCCAAGTTCATAGGAAAAAACCATGTGTTCAAAAAGATCAAGGAACGGGTGAACGCTTTTAATATAATCAATCCATTCTTTGGAGTGATCCGAATGAAGTATCAGCTTATAATTGACAGATAATTTTTCTAGTAATCCCTGCATTCCTTCAACTTCATTATGAAAATTATCTCTTATACATTTTTTTATTTCATCAATATCAATTTCCCAGTTGTGCCTTTTTACAATTTCTGTCAGGTATAGGTCTTCAGTAATTGCGCCAATCATATATTCATTGAACCAATTGCCATATAATGAATTTGATATTGCTTCCATACTCTGCGGAATTTTTTCTGCAAGAACTTTTTCAACGCCAAGCACACCGGAAATAAGTACTTCGGATAAATCAAAGATTATATATTTAATCATTGAGCTTTCTGCTTTTTCCAGTTTTCAAAATTTCTATTCATCTGGGCAATATGAATAGGAATATGTCTCTCGTAAATGTTAAGCCAGTCGTTCATTGTTATTATTCCGCTTTCAGAATGTTCAACAATGTTGGCCCACGTTTGCAGGGGAATACTTTTTATAAGTTTATAAGTAGTAAGACGAAGCAACCTGAAAAGTTCAAGAGCATCTTCAATGTTCTGGTCGTGATAATTTAATTCTGATGCCCATAAATCCTGGTTGTAACCCATAACCATTGTACCCGGTTCGGCAATAAATCTTCTGCAGCGTATGTAGCTGTTTGTTTCACTATCTGCTATATGTATAATAATTTCATGGATGCTCCATTCAGCCGGTGAAGGTTTAAATTGCCACATCTCTTTGGGAAGTTCATTTAATGCAGCAATTAAATTTTTGTAAGCATTACCATAAGATTCTATTTTTTCGTTTCGTTCTTCCTGTGTCACTCATTCCTCCTTTTTTCTTTACATATCTTACATAAAAGAAAAATTTTTTACAAGAAACTTTCCCGATTACCTTGCCGCCAGAAATAGTTTATTCCCGCAAAGAAAATTTTGCTCACCTTAGGCAGTAAAGAGCTATTTAACCAGGAAAACTTTTCATAGTTAATCAATGTACGGAATAGTCAGCCTCTTCAGATTGTCTAACCAATAATAGTACACGACAGATTAATATTAATTATTCTATGAAGGTAAATTATGAACTGGCTGAAAAAAAACTGGCTTTGGCTTATTATAAATATCTTGGTTGCATTACCGCTATTGAATCTTTTGCTTTCTGTAAAAATAGATTTTTCCGGTGATGGATTAATATTTTCATATTCACTTCCCCAAGAAATACTCAGCCGGGTCAATGAATCCGGCAGACCATTCGGTCCCTGGAAAATGCCTGTGCACATAACAGGCGAATGGTCAATTCGTCTTATTGTTATAACGCTATGCTGTACACCGTTAAATGTTTTGTTCAGTACAAATAAACTAATCCGTTATAGAAAAATGTTTGGAATTTATACATTTATTTATTCCACCGCGCATTTCATTTTCTTTTTAGCTGACAGAAGTTTTGTTGAGATATTTAGTGAAGTGAATTTTATTCTTGGTTTTATTGCAGCAATAATTTTTATTGTTCTCGGTGTAACTTCAAATAAAGCGGCGATGAGAATGTTAAAAAAGAATTGGAAGACTCTACAAAAATTAACCTATGCTGCCGGGATTCTATCAGTTTTACATTTAGCTCTTCTTGGAAAGGATTCCTGGATTTTGTACGCTTCAATAATGATAATAGGTTTTGTAATACGTATTCCTGTTGTAAAAAATGCAATTAGTAAATCACGCAAAAGTAATAATGAGTTAGATGCTGAATTAGCATAACATGGATAATCCGGTCGGAGCAAACTGTTTCATTAAAAAATTTCCGGCCGGATTTTTTTGTTCTATTAAGTGATTCTAAGATTAAACCAGGTTTCCGCTTCTTATAATCTTACCCGGCATTTCACCTGTATGTTCATTTTCTTTAATAACAATAGCGCCGTTTACAATTACGTAAGGAATTCCATCCGGATATTGATGGGGTTCAGTAAATGTAGCTTTATCCTGAATCCTGTTGTAGTCAAAAATTACTAAGTCGGCATTTTTACCTTTTTCAATTCTGCCAATGTTTTTCAACCCGAGTTTATCTGCCGGCATTGAAGTCATTTTTTTAATCATTTCTTCAAGCGAACAAATATTTCTTTCTCTTACGTACTTTGCTATTGCGCGGGGGAAAGTACCATAAGCACGCGGATGAGCAATATTTCTTGTCATTGGTGGATAAGGTGCATGCGCGCCGGCATCCGATGCAATCATTACACGGGGATGAGCTAAAATTGCCTCGGTGGATTTTTCTTCCATTCCGAAGCCAACCATAAGGACATTGTTTTCAGAATCAAGTATAATTTTTACAGCAGCATCAAAAGAGGGTATGTTTAATTCTTTCCCGATCTGTTCAACAGTTTTTCCCTGGTAACCTTTATATTCTTTTTTGCCTATTCCGGAAATTAAAATTCCGTTCCAGCCGCCATCAAGGTTGGATACTTTCTTCTCGGCAAATTCCTGTAATTGTTTTTTAAGTGAATTGTCTTTTAATCTTTCAATAAACTTCTGTGTTCCACCATCTCTTGACCAGAGCGGAAATAAGTTTGCAAGAGAAGTATGGTAAGCAACATAAGTATATCTATCTGCGTGAACTTCTAATCCTTCTTTGATTGCTTTGTCAATTTTCTCAAGAGCAGCTTCAGCTTTATGCCAGTTTGATTTACCCGATACTTTCAAATGCGAAATAAGCAGACGTGCATCGGAGTCTCTGGCAATTTTTATTGCTTCATCAATTGCTTCAATAACAGTATTGTCCTCGTTCCGCATATGAGTTGAATATAATCTGAATTCTTTGGGTGCCGCCTTACACAATTCAATCAGTTCATCTGTAGATGCAAAACTACCCGGTGTATATTCCAATCCTGTTGAAACACCGATTGCGCCTTGCTGAACTGCAAGTAAAACTTCTTTTCTCATTCTATCCATTTCGGAATTATCAGCCGGGTGGTCATCAAGCCCAACAATAAATTCACGTACGGTTCCCAACCCAATCATTGAAGCAAGATTAACAGAAAATCTTTTCTCCAAAAGTTTACCAAGAAATTCTCCCAATGTTCTCCAGGATAATTCTTCATTATAATCTGCGCGAAAACTTTCCAGCTTTTTAGATTCGGGGTTCGCAATTGGTCCCCAGGATTCGCCGTCCTGCCCCGTAACTTCTGTGGTTACACCCTGCCTTATTTTGCTTTCTGCTTTGGGATTAATAAATAAATCAACGTCAGTGTGAGAATGAATATCAATAAAGCCCGGAGAAACGCAGAGATTTTTTGCATCAATAATATTTGCGGCCGAAGCTTCTTTAAGATTTCCTATCTCAACAATTCTTCCGTCCTTTATTCCAACGTCTGCCGTAAAAGCCTGTTTGCCGGTGCCGTCAATTATCTTTCCGTTTTTAATTATTAAATCCAGCTCGCCGGATTTAATAAATGATATGGGAGAAGAACACGCACTTAAAAGAAAAGTTGAAGAACCGAGGACTGCAGAAGTTTTAATGAAATCTCTACGGCGCATTTTTATCTCCGCTATTTAATTTTTGGTAGAATCAACTTTTTCCATTGCCCAGGTATGTAAGAAATTTATTACACTGTCTTTGCTGTAACCCTTGCCAGATTCCAGTTTACCGGTATCCTGCGAATGAAGAAATTTTCCATCTTTATCCAACACAAACAAATGAGGATAACCGGGTATCTTTGGGTAATTAGAAAGAAACTTTTCGTTTTTATTTTCAGGACTGTAATTAACTTTAACTACAACAAAATTCTCTTCCATAAAATTTTTAATGTCTGCGTTTTCCTCAAAAAATTTGTCAAGACGATGGCACCAGATACACCATTCACCACCGACATCAAGAATAATTCTTTTGTTGGTTCCCTCTGCCATTACAACTGCATTTTTAAGATCTGATTCCGGATTTTTAGACGGATCAAATTTTACTCTTTTGCTTTCAAGTGAATCTGTTTGTTGTGCAACTGATAGTGACGACAATAGGATAAATAAAACCGGTAAAAGAAATTTTATTTTATTCACACTCTTCCTTTATTTTTCCGGCAAATTTAACTTTTACTATTTCTCTTTACAAGGAAAAATATTTTCTTGTTTTGGCTATAAGATTTAAATCCTTTAATCTTAAATATCATCTAACTAACTAAAAAGGAAATTTATTATGAAAATCAATATAGGTTCTCTTGACAAAACTGTTCGTATTATTGCCGGGCTTTTACTTGTTTCTATGTTCTTCTGGGTAGACAGCGGCTTTAAATATCTTGGTGTCGTAGGATTGGTTCTTTTAATTACAGCATTTGTAGGATTTTGTCCGGCTTATACTTTATTTGGAATTAATACCTGTAAGACAAACAAATCTTAATTACCGGCAACGTCCGGGCAATTAAATTATGCTGCTGATTCTGTATGATGTAAAACGTTGCTTCGGCATCGTTTTTACTTTATTTTACATCAGTACAAAATCAGGCATTAATGAAAAAGTTATTTTTCATTTTATTACTGTTTACAGGAACTGCTTTCACACAGCAAGGAACTAAGTTAAAAGATCATGCTTTTTCCCGTACAATGGTTATTACATTAGAAGGCGGGGTGACCTACGGTTTAACTGATTACAAAGATTTCATTCTTGATTATGCCGGTAAGGGTGAAATTGAATATTTCTTTCCTTCAACTTCGGCAGCATCTTTTGGATTTAGAGCTTTTGGAGGCGTTGGGTTTCTTTCAGGAAAAGATAAATCTATTACCATTGTTCCGGGAGATGAAGAAAGATTACCATATTTTTATTCACATGATAAATTTCGTACTGATTTGATTTTTGCCGGTGCCGGTCCAGTGTTAATGGTTTCCTTAGGTGATGTGGTTTTTCCATACCTGTTCGGTGGCGTTTCTTATCTTCACTTTAAGCCTAAAAATGATTTTGATTCTCCATTACCAAATTCTTTTAAATACAAAAAAGATGTACTTAATTTTGATACTGAATTTGGACTGAGGTTCCTTCTTGCAAAAAATCTTTCACTTAACCTTAGCGTTGCAGCCTTTTTTAATACAAACGATAATCTTGATGATGATTATTCAACAGATGAAAAGACCAACGATATTTTCTTTACGTGTATGAGTGGTTTGTCTTTTTCCTTTTTTAATTATAAGGATGCTGATGATGATGGATTTTATGATGATGAAGATGGTTGTATTGAACAACCGGAAGATTACGACGGCTATGATGATAATGATGGTTGTCCCGATTTTGATAACGACAATGATAAAATTAATGATGTAATTGATAAATGTGCTAACCTGCCGGAAGATTTTGATGGTTATTTTGATGAAGACGGTTGCCCCGATCTTGATAATGATGGAGATGGTATTCAGGATGAAAAAGACCAGTGCCCGAATGAAGAAGAGGATTTCGATAATTACCAGGATAGAGATGGTTGTCCTGATGTAGACAATGACAACGATGGTATTATCGATAAGTATGATAAATGTCCCAACGATCCGGAAACAAGAAATGGTTTTGAAGACGAAGACGGTTGCTTTGATGAAAAACCACAACCGGTACTAAAGGTTGAAGCGCCAAAGGAGATTATTCTAAAAGCAGGTACTACTTTTGAAATAGGTAAAGCGGAATTAAATCCTTCATCTCATTATGAATTGGACAAGATTGTTGTAGTGATGAAAGAACATTCTGGTTCTAAGTGGAGAATAGAAGGGCATACTGATAATACCGGTTCGGCAAAAAAGAATAAACAGTTATCTTTGGATAGAGCAAATGCTGTTGCCATGTATTTTATAAATAATGGAATTAACAAATCAAGGCTTGAAATTGTTGGGTTCGGCAAAGAGCATCCGGTTGCAGATAATAAAACTGCTGAGGGAAGGGCATTAAACAGAAGAGTAGTTATTTTAAGAATAAATCAGTAAATGGATTAAGTGAGTATTATGAAAAATCTAATATCAGTTTTTATCTTTGTACTTACTGCACTTTCAACATTATTTTGCCAGGAGAGATTAGAATTTATTGATGCGGTTAACCAGGCTAAGCTTGAATATAAGTTTCATGGAAATGGGAATTCAACCGGTGCCGCATTAGAGGGTACCATTAAGAATCCGGGTAAAGAAATAATCCAGGTAGAAGTTAATCAGCAGAAACCTCTTTTTCTTGAAAACAGTGGAGCAGGGCAAAATTTAGTTTTATTCCAGCTTTTTTATTCAAACGGCAAATATCTGCGTGATGATTTTACAACATATCTGGAATTCAAACCGGACACAATTTATACTATCGTCGGCAATTCTTTGTGTTATAATTTTGAAAAGCCGAATCCTGAACCAAATGAAAATCTGGTAGTTAAACCTCTACCGGATACAATAAAAGCATATGATTTTATTCTAAAAATAAGAGAGGCAATAATCAAGAAAAAAACCACAATGAAACAAGCTCAATGCGCTTTGTGGTATGTCCAGGGAACCGGACTGGATAAAATTAATACTAAATTTGAAATTGAATTAAATGAACTTGAAAAAATACGCGAATTAATTGAAGACTAAATATGCAGGATATTATTAAGTTTTATCCTTAGAAAGAATCAATTTTTAAGCGATACAAGATAAAGATTTTTTGCAAATGGAATATGGTCGCTTTTTACAAGTAGTTTTTACATCTTTGAAGCGTAATATCAAAAGTTTATTGAAAAATTCGATAATAACAATACTAAATATTAGCATGATTTTTGCTCAATGAAATTTTAAGCTTAAACTCGGCAAGGCACAATAAATTATGAATACAGGGCAATTACTTTTAACAATGGGTGGAATGTTTCTGCTTGCAATGGTTGTTTTAAGAGTAAATAATAATTTTCTTAGAACAAGTGACATTATGTATAGCACAAAATATGGAGTTCTTGCTACTTCGCTTGCTACCTCAATAATCGAAGAGGCCAGCGGTAAAAAGTTTGATGCAAACACAGATACGACATCTCTTGATGATGTGGACGATCTTACAGCACCTGCAAGTCTGGGACATGCCTGGGGAGAACAGTACCCTTTCTTTAATGATTTTGATGATTTTAATAATTTTACAAAGACAGACAGTACTCTGCCATCTGCTAAATTTAACATAAGATGCCGGGTTGTATACGTAGAACCCAGTGGGAATAAAATTGTTGAAGTTAATAAAAGAACCTGGTATAAAAAGCTTGAAGTTATGGTTACCAGTCAATCTATGAAAACCGGCAACAGGCAGGATACTGTTAAATTATCCACTATGTTTAGTTATTGGTTTGCAAGATAAGAGGGAATTATGGGCTTTTCATCTTTAATTGATATTCTCGGTTCCATCATTATTGGTGGATTATTATTTATGATTCTGCTTAGGCTTACTGAAACCGCAACCCAGAACACCTATGAATATAGCGGAGAACTAACCGTTCAGCAAAACCTTGTTGCAACTGTGCAGTTAATCGAATACGATTTTAGAAAAATTGGATATTGTGCAGATATTGCACAGATTGACCCGGTAAATTCCATTCTTGCTGCTGATACAAGTAGTATTACATTCGTAACTGACCTGGCAACATCATCTAATCCGATGGGTGATGGAACACTTGATGTTTTGCAATACTATGTTGGTCCAACCACCGAACTTTCTCATACCCCAAATCCACGGGACAGGAAATTTTACAGGGTTGAAAATGGGGCAACTCCTAAAAGTGCAAACCTTGGCATAACGGAATTTAAGATTTTATATTTTGATGCATTGGGAGATACATTAACTTGCCCCGTTGCAAGTCCCGGTGAAATTCAAACAATGCAGATTAATCTAAAGGTAGAAAATCCGGCAGCTTATAACAAAAGATATGTATATGATGCCGGACGACATGAAAGTCAATATACAAGCGCATTCTGGCGGCAAATAAGACTGGCTGCAAGAAATTTAAAAAACAGATAACGGAGAAAATATGGGCGGTAAAGCAAGTTTATATATGGTGTTAGGTTTTAGTTTAATCTTTACTATTGTTGGTTACAACTTTAGTTCTTTAACAAGAAGAGCTGTTAAAAATGAGGTTAACTACTACTACGAAACTGTAGCCCATGATATAACAGTAAGCGGAGCAAACCTTGCGGCCAATAAAATATTTTTTGATCAGACCTGGGACGATGGCTATAATGATCTGGCTTTTAATGGTGGCACTATTGACGTTGAGGTTGTAAACCTTGGCGCTAACAAGATCAAGGTAACGACAGTAGGAGAATTTAAAGGTGCGGCCGATACAATTATAATCTGGTTGCAGCCAAGTTCATTTTCAAAATTTGCTTACTATATGAATATATTCCCCGGCTCACTCTTCTTTTATACTGGTGATACAATTTCAGGACCGTTCCATACACAACAAAAACTTAGCGTTAAAGGCAGACCGGTATTTTGGGGTAAAGCTTCCGCTAAAAATGGACTTCAGCTTGTTAAAAATACTCCCGCAACAGATCCTGAATTTAATGGCGGGTTTGAAAGCGGTGTAGATATTCCATTAGAGTGGGATGCATCAATAGCTAAAGCAGCAGCATATGATAATGGAAAAGTTTTTGCAAATTCAAGCGGTGGTAAAATTGAAGTTAAATTGGTTTTTAATGCAGATGCTACTATAACTTTTAAAACTTCTACAAACGGCGGTACAACCTGGACGGCAGATTCAACACGTGACCTGGCAACCTTTGCACCCAATGGCGTTATATTTATTGATAAAGGTAACGTTACAATGGAAGGAACCGTTAACGGAAGATATACAGTTGTTTGCGATCAATCATCAGGTACCGGAACAGGAAATGTATATCTAACAAATGATATTGTGTATCATGATCCACTAGTATGGAATCCTTCTAATCATCGTTTTGAGGTTAATGGTAACGATATGCTTGGTATTGTTTGTTCTAATAATATAATTATTAAAAACACAGCAGCAAACCAATCAAACATAAATATTCACGCTGCTTTGTTTTCATATAAAGGTGGTTTATCTATAGAAAATCCTAATAGTTTCCCTGCTGCCGGTTCGCTAAGAATAGTTGGTGGAATTTGTGAATACCAGTCCCAAACCACAGGTATTTTAAGCGGAAGCACCATAATTCATGGTTATAGCGAAAAAATTTACTTTGATGAAAGATTTAAAGATGATTCTCCTCCATACTATCCGACAACCGGTAAATTGGAAATTGTTGCATGGTATGAATCAACATGGATTCCCAATAGTTTCGAATAGAGTCATAGAAGAAGATCGTTCGCCGCGTTCTCAAGATTCGGAAACCGGAAATGAAAATTTCCGGTTTTTATTTTTAAAGGTAAGACTTTTTGTCCTTCCAGAACAATTGACGAAGCCTCACCCAATAACATCTTCATCACAAATGAAGGGACTTTAAAATATGCGGGTCTGTTTAATACCTTTCCAATAGTTTTTGCGAACTCATTCATTTTAACAGGATTTGGAGAAGTGGCATTTATTGCTTCGCTCAGTTCCGGGTTTTCCAAAGCTTCAATGTAAATGTTTATAAGGTCTTCAATGTGAATCCAGGACATCCACTGTTTTCCGCTTCCGATTGGTCCACCAATAAAAAGTTTATACGGAAGAGTCATTTTAGATAAAGCGCCTCCATCGTTAGCCAGGACTATTCCGGTACGAACGCAAACATAACGCATTTTTAAATCAACCGCTTTTGTTGCTTCAGTTTCCCATTGTTTACAAACATCAGCCAAAAATCCTTTACCTGCCTCACTTGATTCATCAAATTCACCGGTTAATGAAGATCCGTAGTAACCAATTGCGGAAGATGAAATAAAAACTTCCGGTTTTTCATTACACTCTTTAATTGCATTAAGCAGTTTTCTTGTTGTATTTACCCGGCTGTTAAGAATTATTTTTTTGTATTTGTTACTCCATCTTTTTCCTGATATTGATGCACCTGCAAGGTGAATAACGGCATAAATATTTTTCAAACTTTTCAGGAAGTTATCAGTCAAAAGACTATTCCAATTGATATGCTCATGTGCTTCAGGGAACAATTGCATTGCTTTAGTCGTATCAGTTGATAGAATAATTATTTCATATTCTTTTTCTGAAAGCTTTTTAAAGAGGTGTTGCCCAATTAGTCCGGTTGCCCCGGTAATTATAATTCTTTTTTTCATTTCTTAGGATTGTTATCTTTTAGACAAAAATACCTGAATTCTGATTAGTATAAAAATTTTCTATGGTCATCATTCTTCATTTAACTATGTAAGCACCAGGATATATAATGAAAAATTTTTACTTCTTTTTTATGTTGATTGGTTTTATAATTAGTAACAATTCAGTTGCGCAGCAGTACTTAATTGAAGGATCTGTTCTCGGCAGTAAAGACAATACATTAAGTTTTGCAAATATCCGGATCGCTAATTCAACATTTGGAACCTCGGCAAACAGCGAGGGAAAATATCAGCTTAGATTAAAGGCCGGCAACTATAAATTAATTGCTTCATACATTGGTTATAGTTCCGATACCGTAAATATTGTGCTAAGCCGGTCGTTTACGGATATTAATTTTCACTTAAGACCAACATCAATAGAAACACAGGAAGTAACAATTCTACCCGGAAAAAATCCGGCACTTGAAATAATTACAAAAGCAATTCAAAAGAAAAATGATAGAGCAGCAAAACTTAACAGCTACGAATTTTATGCATTTACAAAAGGAGTAATCCGCTCAGACCAGGACGTTACAGCTAATTCAAACTCAGTTTCAGTTGGAGCCGGAAAAAGTTCTGACACGACCAAACTTAATATCAATGGAATCTTTGAAAATCAAAGTCGTGGTTATTATAAAAAACCAGATAGCTACAAAGAATTTATAACCGCTCAAAAGCAAACATCAAATTTTTCCTCTTCAATTAACACGTTAACC
Source organism: Ignavibacteriales bacterium (assembly GCA_003599415.1). Lineage (GTDB taxonomy): Bacteria > Bacteroidota > Ignavibacteria > Ignavibacteriales > SURF-24 > SURF-24. Next base: position 15,545 of record QZKB01000044.1, read on the forward strand.
GGCGGAAGAATCATTCAGAATTTTTATACTAATGATATTCAATTCTTCAATCGCCCTTTGCCAAGCCCTTTGGCGGATGATGCTTTGGATTATTATTACTACTATATCTTTGATACACTTGCAATAGATAAGGAGAAAGTTTTTCAGATTTATTTTGAGCCGGATGTTTCAAGTGATCCCGGTTTCAGAGGGTATTTGTATATAACGGATAGTACTTTTAATCTTATAAAAGTTGATGTTGATTTGAACCGCGCTGCAAATATGGGCGGATTATTTGAAAAGATTAATATCTTCCAGCAATTTCTTCCCTATGAAAATGATATATACATGCCGATAGATTACAGGCTTAATCTTAAAGCGAATGTTTTTGGTCTTGCACGAATTGGATTTGAGCTGAACTCTGTTATGTACGATTATAAAATTAATCATGAAATACCGGATGATCTTTTTAACAAAGCAATATTAACCGTAGAAAGGGAAGCTGATAAAAAAGATTCCACTTTCTGGAGCAATACATATTCAATTCCCAATACACAGGAAGAAGTTGCAGCTTATAAAACTATAGACAGCATACAAGCTATTCCACGAAGTTTTTGGGATGACTTTCCAGGAAATTTATTGAACACAAGACTTGCAATATCTGATCACTTTGATATTAACGCTCCGCTGTCTTTATATCATTTTAACAGGGTGGAAGGTCATGCGCTGGATTTTGGACTGTATGTTACTAATCTTGCAGAAAAAAGATTTAGCTCCTTTTTAATTGCAAGTTATGGTTTCTCCGATAAAAAATTTAAAACTGATTTCAATGCTTCCTATCTGTTTGGGGATTACAGAACGTACAAAATAAAACTCAATGCGTTTAAAAGGATGAACACTTTATTCTCTGAATCCGACAATTATAACGATCTTACATCAACAGTTCTTGCTCTTTTTGGAAAATATGAGTTCAGAGATTATTACTATTCCAAAGGGTTTGATTTTCAAATCTCAGGAAATGTGTTTCCAATATTGAATCTGGGAATTGGAATCAGTAATCGTACAGATAATTCTGCCTTTGTGAATACGGATTTTTCATTCTTTAACAGGAATAAAAAATATAGTGATCTGCCTGAGATTTATGAGACCAAAATAAATTCTGTAAATTTTAGCTTCAGTTTTGATTTCAGAAATTATATTGAAGATGGTTACTTCAGACGTCGTACCAACCAGGGTAATTCATATATTATTTTCAGGGGTAAAGTAGAAATAAGCAACAAGAAATTATTAAAGAGCAATCTTGATTTTAAAAAGTATCAGCTGAATGTTGATGGAACATTAAATACATTTCGCTCGGCCAAATTAAATTACAGGTTGCTTGGAATTTATTCAGATGGTTATGTGCCTTATCAATTATTATATGCAATGCCCGGTAATCTTGATGGAATATCGCAGAACTGGACTTTCAGAACAGTAAGAATTGGTGAGAATTTCGGCGATAAATATATTTCGCTGTTGTTTGAGCATGAATTTGGTGATGAGCTTTTTAAGCTAACAAGATTCCCGGTCTTGAAGGATCTTGAGTTACAATTAACCGCTTTTTACAACATCGGCTGGCTCGATATTTCCGATAAATCCAAAAGCATTTTACCAATTGGTTATAAAGTATTCAAAACGCCACTTCAGGAGATAGGATTTAATATTGGTCATCTCTTGTTTCCGTTAAGGCTTGAATTTAGCTGGCGGTTAAATCATACAGAGAAAAATAAGTTTGTTATTGGTCTAAACACCCCGATTCTTTAAAAAAACAAAGTCCCGATACAGAGCCGGGACTTGAAATGCGAACAATTAAAATCCTTTTATTTTTTGGATTTTGCTTCATTCACTACAATATTTCTACCTTGTAATGAACTTCCATTTAAAGCTTTAATTGCT